>CALVKX010000215.1 GCA_944333375.1 uncultured Eubacteriales bacterium | reverse complement strand
CTCATGACGGGCTGGCGCGGGCCATTCGTCCCGTGCATACGCAGATGGACGGCGACACCGTCTTTGCGCTGGGCACGGGCCGCGTGGATGCGGACGTCAACCAGATCCAGCTCTGCGCGGCGGCGGCGGAGGTCATGGCGCGCGCCGTGGTCAACGCGGTCGTCATGGGGCGGGACGCATGAGGGGCCTTGGCGTGGATCTGTGCCAGGTCGGGCGCATCGAGCGCGCGCTGCAGGGAGGCGACGCCTTTTTGCAGCGCTTTTTTACAGCCGGCGAGCGGGACTACCTCGCCTCGCGGGGGCAGATGCGCGCCCAGAGCGCGGCGGCGATGTTCGCGGCCAAGGAAGCGTTTCTCAAGGCCGTGGGCGCGGGCATCGGAGGCGGCGTCGCGCTGGACGAAATCGAGGTGATCCATGCGCCCGGCGGCGCGCCCGCCTACCGGCTTATGGGGGCGGCGGCGGAGCGCATGCGGGCGCTGGGCGCCCGGCAGGCGTTTTTGAGTCTGACGCATGAGGCGGGCATGGCCGCCGCCGTGTGCGTGATCGAGTAGCGAAGGGGGAGGGCGCATGCTGCGCACCATCACACCGTCGGAGATGAAGCGGGTGGAGACCCGCGTGATGCGGGAGACGTCTCTCACGGGCGAGAGGCTGATGCAAAACGCCGCGGCGCATGTGGCGAGGGCGGTCCGGCGGTGGACCGCGGGCCGGGCCGGGCGGGTCGTGTGCCTGTGCGGCACGGGCAACAACGGGGGCGACGGGCTGGCGGCCATGCGCATGCTGCTGGAGGAGGACCCGGATTTTGCGGGCGAATGTTGGCTTCTGCCGGGCGAGCTGAGCGCGGACGCAAGGCGCGAGCTGGACCGCCTGCTGGCCGCGGCGGGGGACGCCCCGCGCGTGAGCGTGCGCCGGGCGGAGGCGCCGCTTTCGCTGCCGGAGGCGGCCTGCGCGGTGGACGCGCTGTTTGGCACCGGGCTCTCGCGGCCGCTGGAGGGCCTGGCGCGGGAGATGTGTGACTCCCTTAACGCCCTGGCCGCCGCGGGCGTGCCCGTGGTGGCGGTGGACATCCCCTCGGGGCTGAGCGGCGAGACGGGACAGGTGATGGGCGCGGCGGTCCATGCCAGCGAGACCGTCACCTTCCACCGGCCCAAGCCGGGGCTGTATCTCGGGGCGGGGCCGGACTACGCGGGGAAGATCACGGTGGCGGATATCGGGCTTTCCGCCCCGGAGGCAACGGCGCTGGACGACGCGGGCGGCATGCTCGTGCTGGAAAGGCGGGACCTGGGCCGCCTGCTGCCTCCGCGCCGCCGCACGGCGCACAAGGGAAGCTGCGGCCGCGTGGTGCTCTGGGCCGGGAGCCGGGGCATGGCCGGGGCCGCGGCCATCGCCGCGACGGCTGCTCTGCGCGCCGGCGCTGGGCTGGTGACGGTGGCCTGCCCGGACGACGTGGTGGACGTGGTGCAGACGCTCTGCCCCTGCGCCACCTGCGCGCCGCTTTCCACGACGGACGAGGACGCCGCCTGGGCGACGCTGTCGGCGGCGCTGGAGCGGGCCGACGCGCTGGGCATGGGCTGCGGGCTCGGACAGGGCGCCTTGACCGGCGCGCTGCTGGAGCGGATGCTCAACGCCCTGCACGGCAGCGGCCTGCCCTGCGTCATCGACGCCGACGCGCTGAACCTTCTGGCCAAGAGACCGGCCTGCCTCACCTCGCCGGCGCTTCGCGTATTGACCCCCCATCCGGGCGAGGCTGCGCGGCTGCTGGGCGTGCCTGCGCGGGAGATCGGCGCGGACGCGGCGGGGCGCATCGCGCACCGCTACGGCGCGGCCGTGGTGCTCAAGGGCGCGGCGAGCGTGCTGCACGCGGGCGGGGAGGAGGCCATCAGCCCCTTCGGCTCGCCCGCCATGGCCAAGGGCGGGAGCGGCGACGCGCTCACCGGCGTGATCGCGGCGCTGTTGGCCGGCCGCGCTGCGGGCCTGTACGGCATGGGGGACCTGGCGCTTTTGCAGGCGGCGTGTGCGCTGCACGGGTTGGCGGGCGAGCGGGCCGGGGAGCGCTTCGGCCTTCGGGGCGCGCTGGCGACCGACCTGTGCGCGTTCCTGGGCATGGACGATGCGTGGGAGGAGGCGCGGGAGGACTCGCCGCTGGGGCGGACCGTCCATGTGACGGTGGAGCACGCCCGCGGCACGCGCGACGCGCGGGGGCGCGTGTACGAACTGCCCTGGGGCTATGTGGCCGAGTGCCTCGAAGCGGAAAACCGCTGGCAGGACGCCTGCCTGCTGGGGGTGAGCGGCTCGCCGGAGTGGTTCGAGGGCGAGGTGGCGGCGCGGGTCTTTCTTGCGCAGGGCGATGTGTGGGTGGTCGCGCCAAAGGGAACGCGCCCGACCCCGGAGGAGGTCAGGCGCGCGACGGCGTTTTTGGGACAGGGACGCGTGGAGGCGCGCTGAGGGCTTCTCCTCAGGCGCGGGGGCGCTGGGAGAGCACCAGCCCCACCAGCGTCAGCGCCGCGCCCAGCAGCGCCATGGGCAGGATGGGATCGCTCAGCAGCAGCCAGGAGGATATGATGGTGACCACCGGGGAAAGGTAGATGTACACGCTGGTGCGCACCGCGCCCAGGCGGCTGACGGCGACGTTCCAGGTCACAAAGCAGAGGGCGCTCGCGCACAGGCCCAGATAGAGCAGGTTCAGGAGGTTGACGGGCTTGAGAAGCGCCGCCGCAGCAAAGGTGATGGGGCTGAAGGGCAGCGCGGGCAGCAGAAACACAAGGCCGTAGAGGAAGATGCGGCGCGTGACCAGGAGCGTGTCGTAGCCGTAGGTTTCGATTTTTTTGAGAAATACGCTGTACCCGCCCCAGCACACGGCGGCCAGCAGGCACAGAAGGTCGCCCAGGGGGTTGAGGTGCAGGGACTGGCCGCTGAAGGAAAGCAGCGCGATGCCGGCAATGGCCACCGCAAAGCCCGCGTAGAAGCTGCGCCCCATCGGCGCGCCGTGCAGAAACAGGCGCACCGCGATGGCAACGAAAAACGGCGCGGTGGAGATGATGACGCTGCAGTTGGCCGAATAGGTGAAGGTGAGGGCGTAGTTTTCCAGAAGGAAATACAGGGACACGCCCGTCAGCCCCGCCCCGGCGAAGAGCCACTCGTGCCGCCGGCTCTGCAGGCGCAGGCGGCGGGGACGGGCGGCGGTGAGCGCCGCGATGCCAAGGAGCATACGGATGATGAGGATCTCCAGCGGCGCGAAGCTGTCGAGCAGCACCGACGTGGAGAGAAACGTGGTCCCCCAGACGATGATGGTGAACAGGGCGAGCAGATGCCCCTGGCGCTCCCCGGCGGACATGGGACGGCCTCCTTTGTGCGATGGTATCAGGAGGTATCATAGCACAGGCGCGGCGCGGCGGCAAGCCGCAAAAAAATCTAACGTTTTTTGCACAAAAGAATAAAACGTTCGGGAATGGTGTTGACAATACGCATGTTTTCGGATAGAATAGCCCCATCGTTCGGAAAGGAGGGACCCAAGCCGCCATGCGACCGATGCGCTCAAACGCCTGTCAGCCTGGGCGCCCGACTGGAAAAACGCCGTTCATGCGCTTTGAAGGCAGCCCCGCACGCACCGCGTGGGGAGCTGCTTCTTTTTGCCATGAGGTGGAAGAAATGACACTGGGAGGCTTGTCCAAATGAAAAAGGTAGCGGTCATCATGGGGTCGGACAGCGATCTTCCCGTTCTGGAAGGCTGCTTTCAAACCCTTAAGAAGCTGAACATTCCCTATGAGGCGCACGTGTATTCCGCCCACCGCACCCCGGACGCGGCGGGAGCCTTCGCCGCCTCGGCCCGCGAAAAGGGCTTCGGCGTCAT
>CALVKX010000214.1 GCA_944333375.1 uncultured Eubacteriales bacterium | reverse complement strand
TTTGCGCCCCTGGGCGCAAACATTTCTTAAGCATTTGGCGGAAAAGGCCGCCGTGGGCGGACTTTTTCGACAAACTGAGGCCGCCGGGAATCCTCCCGGCGGCCTGCGTGTTTTTTACTTGGCGGCCTTGGCAGCCTCGATCAGGCCGCTCACATAGCCCAGCGTGTCCACCAGCGTGCAGCCGGCGACGGCGTCCACCATTTCCTCGGCGGTCTTGCCCTCCACGGCGGCTTCCAGCTCCTCGATGGTCTTGCCGGTCACAAAGTCCTCGATGGCGGCATAGTTCACATCCAGCGCCACGGTGGAGCCGGCGGCGGCCATGTTGCTGCTGTAGAGCTCGGCGTTCTCGCGCTTGGAGGCCAGCACCTTGCCCTCGGGGTAGCTCTGGCCGAAGTCGGCCTCGCTGTTGGGCACGCCCACGGCCTCGCCCGCGGTCATGAACTGGAACTCGTCGATGTAGGCGTCGGCGACCACGCCGTCCTGCATGGCGACGGTGAGCACCGCAAAGCACTTGGTGCCGTGCGCGGCGTAGAGGGCCTGTCCGATGGTCACTTCACCCTCGGCCAGGGCGGGAAGGACGAGGCACAGCGCCATCAGCGCGGCCAGAGAAGCGGTCAGCAGTTTTTTCATGGTTTCGTTCTCCTTTTCAGATTTCTATGCTTTACCGCCCGGAGGGGCGATAAATCCGAAGTCATTCCACGTGGTAGGCGTGGCGGTTGAGGGCGTCCCAGATGGCGGAAATCACCTTGGGGGCGCGGATGGTGGCGCCGCTGAGGGCGTCGGCGTCGGAAGCGATGTTGCCGGGTTGGTAGAGGTCGTTGACACAGTCCACGGGCTTTCCCTCCAGATAGGACAGGAGCTGCCCGAACTGCCCGGCGACGGCGCGGACCTCCTCCCCGGCGCCGGGGTCGAGGTAGTCCTGGCCACGGTAGCTCAGCGCGCGGTAGCGAAGGGTGGAAAAGACGTTGCTTTTCAGCGTGAACTCCACCGCCACCTCCTCCTGTCCGTCCTCCATGTAGAAGCCGCGGTAGAGGCCGTCGGCAAAGTCTCCGGCGGCGGGGAGCTTGGCGGTGCTCAGGAGCTTGAAGGGGCGGCGGTTGAGGCCGTCCCAGAGGGCGGAGATCAGCTTGGAGGACTGCATGGTGGCGGTGGTGACCGCGTCGATGTCCTCGACGATGCCGTAGGGGTCGTAGAGGTCGTCGATGGCGTCCACGCCCCGGCCCACCAGATAGGCGGCCAGCTCGCGGTACTGGCGCAGGGCGGCCTTCTGGTAGTCGCTGGCGTCCTCGCTCATGTAGTCGCCGTCCTTGTACCTCACGCCGCGGTAGAGAAGGGACTGAAACACGCCGTCCTGCAATTCGAACTGGATGGCGATCTGCTCAATGCCGCCGTCGTAGTAAAAGCCGCGGTAGATGCCGTCCGGGTACTCCGTCTCCTGCGCAAGGGCCGGGCCCGTCAGGGCCAGAAGCAGCGCCAGGATGATGCACAAGCGTTTCATCTTCCATCGTCCTCCCCCGTTCGAGTATCAGCATACATGCCTTTTGTGGCAAAAGTATGGCTTTTTGAAATTTGGGTCGAAAAATTGACAATATTCTCACAGGCAACTACAATGGGGCGGGGAGGGATTGGCTTTGAATCCCATTTTGATTGTGGACGACAACGAGCAGATCGTGGAGATCCTCACCCGTTACATCCGTGCCCAGGGCTGGCCGGTGCTGGGCGCGCGCTCGGGGGAGGAGGCGCTGTCGCTGTTTGACGCGGCGGCGCCGTCCATGATCCTGCTGGACATCCTGCTGCCGGGGATCGACGGGCTGGAGGTCTGCCGGCGCATCCGGCGGGTGTCGGGGGTGCCGATTCTGATGATTACGGCGCGCGACGAGGACGCGGACCGAATCCTGGGCCTGGACATCGGCGCGGATGACTACATCGTCAAGCCCTTTTCGCCGGGGGAGGTCATGGCGCGCATCCGCGCGGTGCTCCGGCGCATGCCCGCGCCCACGGGGCAGGAGACGCTGGTGGTGGGGAGCCTGTCGATCCACCTGCCGTCGCTGAGCGTGACGCTGGACGGGCGCAGGCTGGACCTGACGCGGCGGGAGACGGAGCTGCTCTACACCCTGGCCTCCTCGCCGGGGCGGGTGTTCACGCGGGACAACCTGCTCACGCTGGTCTGGGGCGAGCAGCACGCGGGCAGCTACCGGGCGGTGGACTCGCACATCAAGCGCCTCAGGCAGAAGCTGGACGCCTACCCGCACGACTTTTTCTCCATCGCCACGGTCTGGGGCACGGGCTACAAGTTTGAAAGGCGGCTGCCATGAAGCGCTCGCTCACCATGCGGCTGATGCTGCTGTTTTCGCTGCTGCTGGCGGCCTTTGCGATCATCACCGTGCTCCTCTACAACGCCCTGATGCTCAGCCAGTCCATCCGGCACCACAGCCAGGTCATGCAGCGCGACGCCTTCGCCATCGCCCAGAACCTCTCCGAGCTGGTCGCGCCCTCGGCCTTTGACGCCTCCCTGGACGAGACGCGCTTCATCGTCAGCGAGGAGACGCTCGCCCCCTACCTGGCGCTGACCGAGCAGATCACCCGCTGCAACGTCTATCTGGTGGACGTGGGCCACAACGTCACCGGCTACTTTGACGGCGTGGTGCAGGTGCTTGAGCATCCCCTGCTGGCGGGGTATCTGGAGCAGAGCATCGCCCTTGGCTTCATGGGCAAGACGCCCATCATCCACGCCAGCCTGGAGGGCGAAACCCGCCTGGCCGCCTCCATGCCCATCATGGACGCCGACAGCCGGGTGCTGGGCGTGGTGCTTTTGGACGCCTCGCTGCGCGAGCTGGGCTTCCAGCAGGTGCCCAGCGCCGCGGCCCTGCTCTCCAGCGGCCTGGCCGCCTTCGCGCTCTCGGCGGTGCTGGCCCTGATTTTCTCCCGCCTCTTCACCCGCCCCATCGTAAAGGTGGAGCAGATCGCCGTGGCGCTGGCCGCGGGCGATGCGCCCGCCCCCACGCGCATGCGGCGGCGCGACGAGGTCGGCTCCCTCGCCCGCTCCATGGACGTGCTGGCCCAGCGGCTGGAGGAGGCGCGCCGCCGCGACGAGCGGCGGCGCCTGGCCCAGCAGCGGCTTTTTTCCGACATCAGCCACGAGCTCAAGACGCCCGTCACCGTCATCCGCGGCTCGCTGGAGGCCCTGCGCGACGGGCTGGTCGCCGACCCCGAGACGGTGTCGGCCTACTACGCCCAGATGCTGGGCGAGAGCCTGTGGCTCCAGCGCCTCATCCGCGACCTTCTGGAGCTCTCGCGGCTGCAAAGCGACGACTTTGCGCTGGAGCAAAAGCCCGTGGACCTCTCCGAGCTGCTGGGCGACGTGGCCATGAGCGCCCGCGCCCTGTGCGCGGCCAAGGGCCTGAGCCTGCGCTGCGAGGAGCCCGCGGCCCGTCCCCAGGCCACGGGCCATTACGCCCGCCTGCGGCAGATGCTCATGGCCGTGGCCGAAAACGCCGTCAAGTTCACCCCGCCCGGCCGCGGCGTGCGCCTGTGGCTGGAGGGCCGCGTCATCGGCGTGAGCGACGAGGGCCCCGGCATCCCCGAGGCCGAACTCCCGCTGATCTTCGAGCGCTTCCACCGCTCCGGCGACGGCTCCCGCGAGGGCACGGGCCTGGGGCTGGCCATCGCCGCGGAGATCGCCCGCCGCCACGGCGTAAGCATCTCGGTCAGCAGCGAGGAGGGAAAAGGCACCGTCTTTACCTTCACCTTTGCTCCAGACGAAAGCTGAGCAACGCGCGCGGCGTCTCGGCCCGGCGAATGAGCGAGAAGGTCCCGTCCTCGCGCCAGAGCACCTCCTTGCAGCGCAG
>CALVKX010000213.1 GCA_944333375.1 uncultured Eubacteriales bacterium | reverse complement strand
GCCAGCGCGACGCTGCTCACGCCCAGAACCATGGTCAGAGCCAGAACCAGAGCAAGAATCTTTTTCATGGGAATCAAACTCCTTTTGCTATTTATTTATTTTCTCGCGGCACGCCGCGATCAAATCACCGGCGTTTTGTGTTTATTATTATATCGGATGAAGGTGACAAAAGCAAGTAGGTATGGAAAACTTCATCATCGAATATGCGCGTGCTTTGGCGCAAAGCGTTTTGACGCATCAAAAAAGCCTCTGCGAAAAGTCTCGGGGAGGCTTGGGAATTAGCGGCGCAGGGCGTCCGGCCTGACGCGGCGCATCAGGGGGATGAGGACCGCGCCGATGGCCACGCCGCTGATCCCCTGCACCACATTGGGCCCCACCGCTGATGCGGCCGCGGCCAGCCCGTAGCCCAGCAGCAGCCATTCGGTCACAAAGTAGCCGGCCACCATGACAAGCTCGGAGCCGGCCAGCATCAGCACGGTGAGCCAATAGGGCTTGCGGCCGCGCAGGGCCAGGACCGCGGCGGCGGCCACGAGGCCCTTGATGACAAAGGTGGGAAGGATGTAGAGGGTATAGCCGCCCATCAGATCCGCCAGGGCGCTTCCCACGGCGGCGGCGGGAACGCCCCACCACCCCAGCAGCGCCGCGCCCAGGAGGATGAAGCCGTCCCCCAGATGGATGTAGCCCTGGGTGATGGATACGGGCAGCTTGAAGAAATAAGTGGCAACAAAGACCAGGGCGGCCATCATGCCGCCAAAGGCCAGGGTAAGCGCCTGGGGGCTTGTATTTTTGCTCATGAAGACATGTCCTTTTTTTGATGTTGAAATCAGATTTCCTGCGCCTGCAGATCGCTCAGATGGCGCTCCTCCTCGGCGGCGATGCGCTCCAGCGCGTCGCGCGCCTCATCGGAATGAGCCATGGCGGCGAACTCGCGGTACTTCCGGGCGGAGGCGGCCTCGGTCTGCCGGGCGAAGCGGAGCATGCCCTCCACGTCGCTGAGCAGCCCGGCGCGCGCCGCGCCCATGAGCCCTCCCTCAAAGAGAATCCCGTCCGCGGCGGCGCAAAGCGCGATGCGACGGTCATCCGCCAGCGCCTCCCCGCCGCACAGGGAACGGAAGCGGGCGAGATGCTCCTGCTCATCGGCGCGCATGAGCACCAGATGGTCGTAGAGGGGTTCGCCCCGGCGGCCGAGCTGCTCCATCAGGGAGATGGCGCGGGAATAGAGCTGTATGGCGGAAGCCTCCATCTCACAGGCCACGAAAAGGGCTTCCTGCCCGGTGGCAAGCTGCATCTCGTTCACTCCTTTCATGCCGCGCTCGGGCGGCGGCTCAGGCCTGCCGGAGATACTCGTTGAGCTTTTCCACCAGAGCGTCAGGGTCGGAGCCGTGGGCGGCGCAGGCATCAGCGATGGACTCGGCCGTGGCGTGGGGGCACCCCAGGCAGTGCATGCCAAACTCCATAAAGATGCGGGCGGTCCCGCGGTTGAGGTTGAGCACCTCGCCAATGGACATCTGCTTGTTGACAGTCATGTGAAGATTCCTCCTTATTTCGTGGGTCCCTCGCCGGGACGTGCATATCTTACCATCGGCGGCTGGGGTTGTCAATGCGCGCCGGCCAGTCATCGATAGTGTTCGCCCGGCGGCAGGTGCATATCCGCGTTCGGTGTGGTATACTGCTGAGGACATTAACTTTCGGAAAGAAGGTCCTTCATATGCCTAACGAACCCTTTGTCTATGAAACGGTGTTGGACATGTGCTCAGTTGATTTTACGGGAAGCTGGCAGCCGGGCGCGGTGTTCCGCACCATGCAGGAGGCGGCGGACGGACATTGCCATGTTCTGGAGCTCACCTTTGAGCGCCTCAGGACGCTGGGGGTGGCGTGGGTGCTCAGCCGGGCACAGCTGCATATGGAAGCATATCCCTCCCTGGGCCAGCGCGTAACGGTGCGCACCTGGCCGGGAAAGACCAAGCATGTGTTCTTTCCGCGCTATTTCGTCTTTGAGGCGGACGGCAAAACGCTGGGCTGCGCCTCCACGCTGTTTGTGCTCATGGATCTGCAGGCGCGCAGAATCGCCCCGCCCTCGCGCCTGGACGTGGAGATGCCGGCCTATGACCTCCCGGCGCCCCTGCCCTTTCCCGGCAACCTGCGCACGCTGAGCGCTCCGGCCGGTCGTCATGCATACCAGCCCGTATATACGGACCTGGACATGAACCTTCATGTGAACAACACCCGCTATGTGGACTGGTTTATGAACCAGTTTCCCGTGGAGCGCCACCGGCGGCAGATGGTGAGCGAGCTTCTGGTGCATTACAATGCGGAGGTGACCCCGGATGAGGGACTTGCGCTGGAGGTTTCCCAGGAGGAGGACGTGAGCATCCTGCGCGGGCTGTGCGGGGATAGCTGCTGCTTCTCCGTCCAGGGCCGCTGGCGCAGCCGCCTCTGAGAGAACCCTTGCGAAGCGGGAAAAACCGTCGTATAATGGTGCCATGAACAGGCGCGGAAAGGAGATGCGCGCATGAGAGAAACCGATCGCCGGACGGCGGATGCCTTCGAGCAGCTTTGCGCGCCCTATTCCGCCATGGTATACCGGCATTGCCTGCACATGCTGGGCAACCCGCATGAGGCCGAGGACGCGGCGCAGGAGAGCATGCTGCGCGCCTTCCGCGCCTTTTCGGCCTTTCGGGGGGACGGCGTGGCGTCGTGGCTGTTCCGAATCGCCCACAACACCTGCCTGGACATCCTCAAGAGCGCCCGTGTCAGGCGGGAGAGCCTCACCCTGGATGCCCCGGAGGCCGTCGACCCGGCGGACCCCGCGCCACCGCCGGACGAGGCATACGTCCAGTCCGCCGGCATGGACGAGCTGCGCGGGGCCATCGCTTCCCTCCCGCGCGAGCAGCAGCTTCTCATTGATCTGTTCTACGGGCAGGGCATGGGATATAGCGAGATCGCGCGGGCCGCGGGCATCCGGGAGGGAACGGTCAAGAGCCGGCTCAGCCGCGCCCGTGCCGCGCTTGAAAAGAAACTGGCAAATGCACCGTAGGAAAGGGAACCTTTCCACATCACGCTCGTTTATTCCATCAGAAAGGGGGCACGCGCATGCGCCGGGAACGGGACGATGACAGCGCCTTGGAGCAGGCGCTCTGCCGCCTGTATCGGTCGGAGGAGGCGCCGTCCGGGTTTGAAACCGGCTGGCGCGCCGCCGTCAGACGGGAGGAGAGCATGATGAACACCGGGAAAAGGAGCACGAACAGACCGATCTGGCGGGCCGTTGTGCCTGCGTTTGCCGCGCTGGTGCTGGTGGCGGGCAGCCTGTGGGCGGGCACGCTTGAGCCGGCGCAGGAGGAGACGCCCCTGAAAAAGAGCGCCGTGTCCTATTCGGCGGCCACTGGCGGCACGTCCAACGCCATGATGGCCCGGTCCGCCGACATGGTCAGCTATGACCTCACCGTCTCCGAGGAGGGGATGAACGCCGGCACGGCGGATTACGGCGCGGAGCCGGAAAGCGGGCAGAAGCTGGTGCGCACCGCCAGCCTGACGCTCCGCACGACGGCCTTCGAGGCCGACCTCCAAAGCGTCGAGGCGCTGCTGGAGAGCCTGGGCGGCTATGTGGAGAACCTCTACCAGTACGGCGACGCCCAGAGCGGCGACCTGCGCACCGCCAGCCTGAGCGTGCGCGTGCCCTCCGGCAATCTGGATGCGTTCCTGGGCGGGGTGGAAGGCGTGGGCCGCATCACCGACCGCTCGGAAAGCACCACCGACATGACCGTGGAGTACACCGACAACCAGGCGCGCCTGGATACGCTGTATGCCAAGATGGAACGGCTCAACGAGCTGATGTCTCAGGCGCAGGAGGTT
>CALVKX010000212.1 GCA_944333375.1 uncultured Eubacteriales bacterium | reverse complement strand
GCGATCTGGAAACCCTCTTTGAGGCAACGGTCAGACATCTGGGAATTCGCCACAAGCTCATCCGCCCCTATACGCCCCGCCACAATGGAAAGGTGGAACGCAGCCATCGTGAGGACCAAAAGCGCTTTTACGACACACACCGTTTCTATTCCCTCGCCGACTTTGGTGGGCAGCTAGCTGCCCACCAAAGTCGGAGCAACTCCCGTCCCATGCGTCCTCTTCATTGGGCCGCTCCCAGAGACGTCCTCTCTTCCTTCACTGTCCAATATGTTTGACAAACCTACAGGGCGGGACCCCTCCGAGTCCCGCCCGCCGAAACGCGGACGCCTTAATCTTCCAGACACCGCGCCACATCGGCGCCATCGACGCTTTCGCGCTCCAATAGCAGGGCGGTCAGGCGCTCCCAGGCCGTGCGGTAGGTGCGCAGCGCGCCGGCCGCCATCCGTCTGCCCTGCGCCAGCCACTCCTGGGCGGCCTGGTCCTTTTGAAGCTGGCCATAGAGGCACACCTCGTCGCTTCCGGGCAGCATGCCCCATTCGCAGACCATGCGCCGGGCGATGAGCGAAGCCTTCTCGATGTCGTTGGCCGCGCCGGTGCTTACGCGCTCGGCGCCCAGCAGCATGGCTTCGGCCTCGCGGCCGGCCAGCGCCACGGCGATGTGGCTGAGAAGCTCGCGCTTCTCGTGAAACAGCTTTTCCTCGGGAACGGCCATGCTGTACCCGGCGGCGCCGCGCCCCGTGGGGATGATGGACACCTTGCGGATGCCGCTGCCCGGCAGCAGGACGGCCGTGAGGATGGCGTGGCCCGCCTCGTGAGCGGCGGTCACCTCGCGCTCATGGGCAAGGCGCGCGGCGCCGGGCCTGTCCTGGCCAAAGAGCAGCGTATCCAGCGCGCGGCGGACGTCCGCGGAGGCGATGGCGGGGGCGTCGCGCTTGGCCGCCAGAATCGCCGCCTCGTTAAGGAGACATTCCAGCTTCGCGCCCGAGAACAGGACCGTTTCCCGCGCCAGCTCCTTCAGGGAGACATCCCCGGCCAGGGGCTTTCCGCGCGCGTGGACCTCCAGGATGCGCAGCCGCTGCGAAAGCCCAGGCAGCGGGACCTCGATCTGACGGTCAAAGCGCCCGGCGCGCAAAAGCGCCTCGTCCAGCGTGTCCAGACGGTTGGTTGCCGCCAGCACCACCACGCCGTCGCGCTCGTCAAAGCCGCTCATCTCGGAGAGCAGGGCGTTGAGGGTCTGCTCCCGCTCGTCGCTGCGGTTGTCGCGCTTTTTGCCGATGGCGTCGATCTCGTCAAAGAAGATTACCGCGCGGCCGGCCTTTCGCGCCGCCTGGAACAGATCGCGCACGCGGCTTGCGCCCACGCCCACGTACATCTCCACAAAGTCCGCGCCGTTGACGGCAAAAAACGGCACCCCCGCCTCGCCCGCGAGGGCGCGCGCCATGAGCGTTTTGCCCGTGCCGGGCGCGCCGTAGAGCATCACGCCGCGCGGCACCCTCGCGCCAAAGCGGCGGTAGGTTTCCGGCGAACGAATAAAATGCAGCACATCGCGCAGGCTTTCCATGGCCTCATCATTGGCGGCGACGTCCGAAAAACGGGCGATGGGCGCGGGGGTCGGCCTGAAAGCCGCGTGGGCGCCTGCGGGCTCGCGCTGGCGCTGGCGCAGGCGGTAGAGCGCGAGCGACGCGATCAATAGCCCCAAAAGCAGGGCATAGCCCGGCTGGAAAGAATCCATGGAACACACCTCCGTGCCTGTTTCAAAACGAGTATACACGGGCGGAGGTATGCGTGTAAATGGTAGTTATTGTTGCGCTTTCCACGGTTTTTAAAGGACCGAAGCGCGCATAGTAAGCACGCATGGCCTGCGCAAAAACGCGGCGCGGCCGGTTTGGGGGGATTTGAGTGAGCAAGGCAAAGCGAAAAAAGGCTGCGCCGAGGCGCGATGAGGCGATCCGGCCGGAGGAGGCTGCGCAGCCCGCCGAAGCGGCGGAGGGCGCCGATTCCCCCGAGGCGCGCTCGGCCGCGCTGACGGAGGACGCCGCACGCAGCGGCGATGAGGACGCGCTGGCGGGCGAAGGCGCGCCGGCACAGGAGGAGCCGTCGCCTGAGGAGGAAGCGCCGCCCCCGCAGGGGGACGAGGAGCTGAAGCGCTTTGCGCGCCTTCAGCGGCGCGCGGCAAAGCGGCTGGGAACGCCGCAGGCGCATCCACGCAGGCGGCGCCCCCTTCGCGCGGTGCTGGCCGCGCTGCTGAGCCTGGGCGTGATCGGCCTGGTGGCCGCGTACTTCGCCTTTGACGTGCCGCACTGGCAGACGCTGGATATCAGCAGGATCACGGCCGCGCCGCAGACGGGGCTGATGTATGATAATGCGGGCGAGCTGATTACGAAGATTCAGGGCGCGGAAAACCGCGTGGTCATTCCGCTGGAGCGCATACCGGTCCAGACGCGGCAGGTGTTTCTGGCGGCGGAGGACCTGCGCTTTTACAACCATCACGGCATCGACTTCGTGCGCCTGTTCGGCGCGCTGGCGGCCAACCTGCGGGAGGGCGGCTATGCGCAGGGCGCGAGCACCATCACCATGCAGCTCATCCGCCAGAGCCATCTGAGCACGCAAAAGACCATCGCGCGAAAGCTCGAGGAGATGTGGCTGGCCGTCAACCTGGAGCGGCAGATGTCCAAGGACGAGATTCTGGCCATGTACCTCAACTATATTTATTTCGGCAACGGAGCCTACGGGATTCAGGCCGCCGCGCAGACCTATTTCGGGGTGGACGCGGAGGAGCTGACGCTTGCGCAGGCGGCGTCGCTGGCAGCCAGCATCAAGGCCCCCAGCTACTACGCACCCCATGTGAACGAAGCCAACAACCGCTCGCGCCGCAACTACATCCTCGGCGTGATGCTCGAGGAGGGCATGATCGACCAGACGGCCTATGACCAGGCCACAGCCGAGGTGATCGCGGTGGTGGAGCGCCCGGCGGAGAAGCTGCAGTACGGCTGGTTTGTGGACGCGGTGCTCGACGAGGCGGAAACGCTGCTGGGCATGACCAGCGATCAGGTGCTCACCGGGGGCTTCATCATCGAAACCACGATGAGCCGCGCCCATCAGGACCAGCTGGACAAGGAGTTTACCAAGAACGTCTTTCCCGCCGACGCCTCGGACGGGACGAAGGTGCAGGGCGCGGCGGCGTGCGTCAACACCCAGACCGGCGAGGTGCTGGCCATCGTGGGCGGCCGCAGCTATGACGTGCGCCGCGGCTTCAACCGCGCCACGCGCCTGCGCCGCCAGCCCGGATCATCGCTCAAGCCGCTGGTGGCCTATGCCCCGGCCATCGACCAGTACGGCTACATGACCGCCAGCGTCCTCAAGGACGAGCCGACCAACTTCGGCGGCTACAAGCCGCGCAACGCCAGCTACACCTACTATGGCAACGTCAGCATCCGCTCCGCCCTGCAAAGCAGCCTCAATGTGGCCACGGTGTCGCTGCTGGACCAGATCGGCGTGGCGGCGGGGCGCGCGTATCTGGAAAAGGTGGGCATCCCGCTGGATGACCGCGATTCCAACCTGGCCCTCGCACTGGGCGCCATGACCTACGGCGTGTCGCCCGTGCAGCTCGCCGCGGCCTACGCGCCCTTTGGCAACGGCGGGATCTTCAACAGCCCGCACTTCATCACCAAGGTGACGGACGCCACCGGCCGCGTGCTCTACCAGCACCGCACCGAGGGCGAGCGCGTGCTCTCCGAGCAGTCGGCGTTCCTGATGACCAGCCTCTTGCAGTCGGTCACCTCCTCGGGCACGGGCGCCAAGCTCTCCGCCGCGGGCACGCCCGTGGCGGGCAAGACCGGCACCGTCAACATGACCGGCGGCGGCAACCG
>CALVKX010000211.1 GCA_944333375.1 uncultured Eubacteriales bacterium | reverse complement strand
CCCGGCGATGTCCGTGGTTTTGCTGCGAACATCAATATCGGCGCGGATGCGGCTGTTGAGCGTGTCCTCCATGCCCAACCACAGGGAGAGGGTGGAAAAGACCATCACCAGCACCATGGTGCACAGGATGCACACGTTGGCCAGGCCCACGGCGTTTTGCCTCATGCGGTAGATCATGCCGGAAACGCTGATGAAGTGATCCGGCTTGTAGTAGTAGCGCCGGTTTTTGCGCAGGGCCTTGAGAAGCGAGATGCTGCCGGAGGTAAAGAGCAGGTAGGTGCCCGCGATCACCAACAGCACCGCCACAAAGAAGAACAGGATCATCACGCCCGCGTCCTTGACCGTGGCGCTCAGCCAGTAGCCCGTGCCCAGCGCGATTAGGCCCAGCAGCGCGATAAACCAGCGGGCTTTGGGCTCGCGCTCGCCGACTTCCGCGCTGCGCAGAAGCTCGACGGGGCGGGCGAAGTAGACCTGCCTGACGGAATTGAGCAGAATCAGGCCGAAGGTGATGCTGATGAGCACGGCCGTATAGCGCATGGCTCCGGGAGAGACGGCAAACGTGAGTGAGACCGCCTGCCCCACCAGATGGGAGAGCAAGAGGTGCATCAGCTTGTCCAGAAGCACGCCCACGGCCAGGCCCAGGACCAGGCTGAGGAGGAGCATCAGCGCCGTCTCCCACAGGAGCAGGCGGGCCAGATGCCGCTTTTCCATGCCCAGAATGTTGTACAGGCCGAACTCCTTTTTGCGCCGGCGCATGAGAAAGCTGTTGGTATAGAACAGGAAGATCACGCTGAATACGGACGTGACCACGATGCCCAGCTGGAGGGAAAAGGCCAGGGTGCCCGAGTAATCGGTGGTGATCTGCTGCAGGGACCCCATGATGTACATCATGGCCGTGGTGAGGACGGCGGTAAGAATATAAGGATAGTAAATGCTGCGGTTTTTGCGCATGCCGCTGAGGGCCAGCCGCGGAAAGAATCCTTTACGCATGGCGGGCGCCTCCCGTGGCGATGACGGTGAGGGTGTCGCTGATGCGCTGGTAGAGTCCCTCGGCGCCGTCCAGCCCGCGGTAGAGCTGGTGGAATACCTCGCCATCCTTGATGAACATCACGCGCGCCGCATGGCTGGCGGCCTTGACCGAGTGGGTGACCATGAGGAGGGTCTGTCCGTCCTCGTTGATTTCGCCAAACAGGCGCAGAAGGCTGTCCGTGGCGCGGCTGTCCAGCGCGCCGGTGGGCTCGTCGGCCAGGATGAGCTGAGGCCGGGTGATGAGGGCGCGCGCGACCGCGGCGCGCTGCTTCTGACCGCCGCTGACCTCATAGGGGAATTTGGAGAGGATGCCGCCGATGCCCAGCTTCTGGGCGATGGGATTCAGGCGGTTTTCCATCTCGCGGTAGGGACAGCCTGCCAGCACCATGGGAAGGAAGATGTTGTCGCGGATGGAGAAGGTGTCCAGAAGGTTAAAGTCCTGAAACACAAAACCCAGGTTGTCCCGGCGGAAGGCGGAGAGTTCCTTTTCCGAAATGGTGGAAAGGAGCTTTCCGTTCAGACGCACCTCGCCGCGGGTGGGCTTGTCCAGGGCGGCCAGGATGTTGAGCAGGGTGGTCTTGCCGCTGCCGCTCTCGCCCATGATGGCCACGTATTCGCCCTTCTCCACCGAAAAGGTCACGTCGGTCAGCGCCTGCACCTGGCTGGCGCCAAAGCGCGTGGTATAGATCTTTTGCAGATGATCGACTTCCAGCATTGCCATGAGGCATACCTCCTTTGTTCGGGTCAGAGTATACCTTACGGCGGAACCGCGCGCCATGGATCTGCCTTACAGTTTGCCCGCGCAGCTTACGTTTTTGTCACGTTGGCTCATTCCACCCGCATGCGCAGGCTGTCCAGGCCGATGGTCACCCGCGTGCCGCGCCCCGGCTCGGAGGCGATGGCGATGGTGTGGCCGAGCTGGTCCAGCACGCGCTTGCACAGGTACAGCCCAAGCCCCGTGGCGCGCTTGTCCTCCCGGCCGTTGAGGCCGGTATAGCCGTGGTCAAATACGCGGGGCAGGTCCTCCGGCGCGATGCCGATGCCCGTATCCTCCACGATGAGGGCATGGGCGTCCTCGTCGGCGCGCAGGGTCACGCTGCCCCGACGGGTGTACTTGACGGCGTTGCTGAGCACCTGCTCGATAACAAAGGCCAGCCATTTTTCATCCGTGAGGGCGCGAAGCGTCGTTTTCTGATAGTTCAGACGCAGCTTTTTCTGAATGAACAGGGGCGCGAAGCGGCGCGCCGCAGCCAGCATCACGGCGTTCACATCGCACTCCCGCAGGGAAAAATCAGTCGAGGGGCCGGTGAGGCGCTGATAGCCCAGCAGCATTTCCACGTACTGCTCCACCTTGAACAACTCCACTGTCAGCCGGTCCGAGGCGGGGCCGGGCTCGGCCTGGAGCAGCATGCGCATGGCTGCCAGCGGCACCTTGATCTGGTGCGCCCACAGGGCGGCATAGGCCTCGCGGTCTCGCCGGTCGCGGTCGTTGGCGTCGGCCTGGCCCGCACTCTGGTCGATGGCGCACAAAAGCAGCGCGCGCCAGTCCTCCTCCACAAGCCCATGCGGGGCGGGAAGAACCGTGGCTGCGTACAGGCAACTATCCAGCAGGCTTTGCAGCTCGCGGTGGCGGCTGACGTAGCGCGGCAGGTCCACGCAAAGCGCGATCAGCGCGCCCGCCAGCACCAGCACGCCCGCGTAAACGACGCCCGCCAGCGGCGCGCCGGCAAGGGCGCATATCAGCGCAAAAACCGCCGGACAGGCGACCGCCAGCACGATATGGAACAGGCGGTCGCGCGCGTAGCGCAAGAGAAGCGTACCCCAGCGAAGCGTTTTCATTCGATCAGATACCCCATGCCCTTTCTGGTCTTAATCAGGTCCCCCGCGCCAACGGCGGCCAGCTTGCGGCGCAGGCGCGTGATGTTGACGCTCAGGGTGTTTTCGTCCACAAAGGCGTCGGTTTCCCACAGGCGTGCCATGAGGGTTTCACGGCTGACGATCTTGCCCTTGTTTTCCATGAGCACGGTCAGAATGCGGTTTTCGTTGCGCGTCAGCTCCGCCCGCTGGCCCCGGCAGGTCACCGCCCCGTCGGAGGCGTTGAGAATGAGGTCCCCGTGGGTCAGCAGGGGGCTTTGCCCCGCAAAGTCATAGGTGCGGCGCAAAAGCGCCTGCACCTTGGCCATGAGAACGCTGAGGTCGAAGGGCTTGGAGACGAAATCGTCCGCCCCCGCGTCCAGCGCGCGCAGGATGTTGAGGTTATCCCCCGCAGAGGAGATGAACAGAATGGGCGCCGTGCTCAGCTTGCGGATCTCGGCGCACCAGTGATAGCCGTCAAAGAACGGCAGGGTGATGTCCATCAGCACCAGCTGCGGGTCAAAGGCGGCAAATTCGCGCAGTACGTTTTGAAAATCCTCCACGCCCCGCGCTTCCATCCCCCACCGGCCCATGTAGGCGCACAGGGTTTCGGTGATGACGGGGTCGTCCTCCACGATCAAGATCCGGTACACGTCGCTCCCTCCCGCGCCTATGATACCACGCCCGGGGCCGGGCGTAAAGGCCGCGAAAAAGCGCGGATGGCGGCTTGACAAAGGGGGTGGGTCTGTGTATCATAATTGATTGGATGTACGCACCTGATGAAAACGGAAAGGGGGCGGCGCACGTGCACTTTCAGCTTGACGGCGCGGCGGTGTACCATGGGGGGCGGCTGATGCGGGCGGACGTGTCCGTAGACGGAGGCCGCATTACCGGCATTTCCAATTTTCATGAGGCGGGGGCGTTGCCTTTAACGGGCAAATTGTTGATACCGGGTCTTGTTGATGTTCATGTGCATCTTCGGGAGCCGGGCTTTTT
>CALVKX010000210.1 GCA_944333375.1 uncultured Eubacteriales bacterium | reverse complement strand
TCGGTGGGCATCGAGGCCGAAATGGGCGGCTCGGCGTTTTCCAAGGCGCTGGTCAAGATGGAGGTGGCCGCGGCCACGGGCGGCGAGGCGCTGGAGGATTTTGCCCGCGTGTCCGACCTGACGGCGGAGGGCTTCAAGTCGCTGTTTGAAGCCGACCCCGCCGCGGCGTTCCAGGCGTTCATCACTGGCCTTTCCCGGATGGACGAGGAAGGCGTTTCGGCCATCGCCACGCTGAACGACATCGGCATCGCGGAGGTGCGCCTGCGCGATACGCTGCTGCGCGCGGTCAACGCCAACGAGCTGTTTGCCGAGACGCAGGATCTGGCCATCAATGCCTGGCAGGAGAATACCGCCCTCACCGAGGAGGCGGGCAAACGCTACGCCACCACGGAAAGCCGGCTCATCAACCTCAAAAATACTGCGCTCCTCTTCGCCCAGCAGATCGGCGACGACCTGAACCCCACGATCCAGAATCTCATCGACGGCGCGGGCGACCTCATGGAGGGATTCCTCAAAATGGATGAGGCCCAGCGCATGCAGATCATCCGCATGGCCGCCTACGCCGCGGCCGCCGGGCCGGTGCTGCTCATTCTGGGCAAGGTGACGAAGGGCGTCGGGACGCTGTCGACGGGCATCGGCAAGTTTGCCACCGCCGTGGGCAAGGCGGGCGGCGGCTGGTCGGGCTTTCTTTCGGTGCTTACCAAGTCCCCGGCGGTGTGGCTGGCGGTCGCCGCCGCGGTGGTGGCGGGCACGGTCGCTTTGGTGGACTACGTCTCCGGCGCGAAGCAGGCGCGCGAGGCGCTGGAGGGCATGAACGAAACCGCGAAGAAGTGGAAGGAGACCGCCGCGGAGACCTTCTATGGAAAAAGCGATGGGCTGTCCTTTTTCGGCATGAGCGAGAGCGACTTCGCGCGGCAGACCGCTTCGGCGGAGGATTGGCTCAGCGGGCTGCTTAAGGTCTGGACGGACGGCGAGAAGGAAAGCGATGAGATCGTATCCTCCTGGACGGAATCGTTCAAGGCGCTGACCGCCTCTACCCGTGAGGAGCTTGCCGCGCTCAAGGCCACGGCGGACGAAAGCGGCTATACCGGCGTTTCCGAGCAGCTCGCCGCCGACATCGCGACGCTGGACTCGCTGGACGCTGAGATCGAAGCCCTTTTGCGCAAGCGCCAGAACGGCTTCTTCACCGAGGCTGACCAGATCCGCCTGCAGGAGATGATCGACACGCGGGAAGCCATCGAGATCAAGTACAGGCTCTCCCCGGCGGACGCGGACGGCTTTGATACCATCCGGCAGAAGTTGGAAGCAGAAGTGGCGAGAGCACAGGCGCGCGGCCAACAGGACGCGGACGTGACGGTCTACGAAAACGCCATGGTCGCCGCGGCAGAAGGGCTTGCTGCGATGAACGCGCAGATCGACGCACAGTACGACAAGGAGTTCGCGCTCATCCAGCTCATGGAGGACAGCACCGAGCGGCAGAACGCCATGGAGGCGCTCAACGCGCAGTACAACGAAAACCGCCGCAACGCCGCGCTGGAGTATGCGGAGCTGCTCAGCGATGTGGTTCCCAAGGTCTGGGCGCAGGCCGACATTCAGCAGGCGGCGTCCGACGTGGACGCCCTGACGCAGAAGCTGCGGGAGTACAGCGCCGCGAATGAAAGCGAAAAGCCAGCCCTGCTGGAAGATCTGAACGCCATTACCGCCGCCATGGACGAGGGTGCGATCACCGAGTACATCGCCATGCTCACGCAGATCCAGTCCCTGCTGGACAGTGGCATGTCGGAAAGCGAAATTCAGGCCATGTTCCCGGAGATCGACTTCACAACGGCGCTGGAGCAGATTGCCGCCATTCAGACGTTCCTGAACAATCGCGAGCTGGAGCTGCCGGGGCTCACGGAGATGTTCGGCGACGCGCTGCCCGAAGAAGTGCTGACCATCGCCACGGATCTTGACATGACCGGCGCGCAGGAGCGGTGGGATACCTTCGCCGCGGACCCCGGCGCGATCACGACGGACGCGATCATCTCAGAGCTGCGCGAGGACGAAAACACGCGGCGCGTCCAGCCGCAGGTGGAGGCGTTCATCGCCAAATACACGGAAGTGCCGGAGGGCGCGGACAAGGCGGAGCTGACGCCGGAAGGCATCGTGGCGCTGGTCAATGCCTATGCCGAGGCGACGACCGGCGCGGACGTGTCCGGCCTGACGCCCGAGAACGTGACCGCCATGGTGAGCGCGTATCAGGAGCTGGCTGCGGGAACCGATATCTCCGCCCTGAAACCCGACGAGATCACCGCTTACATCTCGACCTATCTTGAGCAAAGCGGCGTGGAGACCAGCGGTCTGACCCCGGACGGTCTGACCGCTTTTGTTCTGGCCTATCAGGAGGTCACGGGCGGCGCGCTGACCGGTGCCCTTACGCCCGACGACATTACGGCCATGGTAGCCCGCTACATGGAAGCGGAAAACATTGACCTTTCGGCTTTGTCCCCGGATCAGGTGGAGGCCATCGTCAGCGCGTTCGCGGAAGCTACGGGTTGCGACAAATCCCAGCTGCTGCAAAACTTCACGGCCTACATCACACGGTACGACGACACCAACGCGGTCAAGCCCACGCTCAACGTCAGCGTGGGCATCTACGGCTATGACCTGATCGCCTACCGGAAGTTTATCGAGGAAAACCCTGTCGAGGTGCAGGGCATCGTGAAGCTGGGCGAGGTGTTTGAAAACCCCGCCGACGCGCTGCTCGACCCGCAAACGAAGTTCTGGCAGGATGGGCAGGAGATTCCCGTGCAGGCCGTGCCCACCGAGATGCTCACCGCCGACAAGGTGGCGGTGCTTGACGAGGACGGCACGCTGCATGTGCTCATCGCCCCGGACGTGACCGGCGCGCAGGAGGCCATTGACAGCCTGCGCACGGAGGTGGCCGAGGTCGATCAGCTGGGCGTGACGGCACTGGGCCAGGCGGCAGGGCTTCTGCCCGAGACGAGCCTAGACCTGATCGAGTCCGCGCTCTCCCGCCTGCAATCGTATCAGGAGACGCTGGATTACAACGCCTGGGATAAATTCTGGGCCAGCGTGTTCGGCGCGTCCACCAACAAGGGCACGCTGGATACCAGCATGAAGATCGACTTCCCTGCCGAGCGCGTAGCGGAGCTGTCCACCTATGTGGCGGAGATCGTCGCGGCCATTCAGCAGGGTCAGGCGGTGAAGCAGGAGGATCTGGACAACCTGCAGATGATCCTGACGTTCCTGCAGGAGCTGGATACCAGCGAAGTCGGCACGCACATCCTGGAAGGCGTGGGCGAAGGCATGACGGCGGCGGGCTGGGACAGCGACGCGGAGACGGTCGCGGCCAACCTGGAAGCCGCGCTGAATCTGGCGCTGGGCATCCAATCCCCGTCCGAGCGCGTCAAGCCCGTGGGACAGAACGTCTCTGCGGGCGTGGGCACAGGCATGGCGGGATACGACTTTACCACGGACGCGGCGACGCTCGCAGCCGCACTGACGGCGGCGGTCGGCCTTGCCCTGCCGCAAAACGCGCTGGCGGCCTGCGGCACGGCGGCCATGGCCGGATTGGCGTTGGCCATGACGGGTTACAGCATGAGCGCCACGGGCGCGTCGGTCGGCGCGGCTGTACGCAGCGCGGTTGGCGCCAGCCTGAACGCCACGACTCTGCGCTCCGCTGGCGTCAACGCCATGGCCGGATTAAAAGCCGGCATCAACTCAGGACGCAGCGGCGTGATCTCCGCGATGCGCTCCGCGGCACGGGCAGCGGTCAGCGCGGCCAAGAGCGAGCTCAAAATCAAATCCCCCTCGCAGGTGTTTGAGGATGAGGTGGGCGTGATGACCATGCGCGGCTGGGGCCGCGGCGTGATCAAGGAGAGCA
>CALVKX010000209.1 GCA_944333375.1 uncultured Eubacteriales bacterium | reverse complement strand
ACAGGCGGCTGTCGCCCCGCTCGCGCGCATAGCCCGCAAAGACCACCGGGAACCAGAACATGGCCTGCTGCACATAAAAGCCGGCCCCGTTTTCGCCGCCCCGCGCCAGAAAGACGCGCAGGATCAGCGGCATCAGCGCGGCGCAGACGGCGCGCAGCAGCGTGCTGAAGCCATGCGCCCTGAGCCACGTCCCGTCCAGCAGCACGCCCGCGCCAAACAGCGCCACCGCAGCCGCGCCCGTGGCTGCCCGCCCCGTGGTCTGCACGGCGGGCAGCAGCAGCCAGAACAGATACACAAGCATGGAGGCATTCATCAGCCCCGCGCTCGTGGCGGACGGTTTTTCCAGCGTATACGTCATGGCTCACGCTCTCCTTCTCTTCAGTGTTTCGCGCCGCGGTCCGCGCCTACCAGCGCCGTTCCCAGGCCGATGCCCAGCGCGATCATCACGATCAGCGCCATGGTATGGGCGGCGATGGAGGCCCCCGCCGCCATATCGCCCGTGGCCAGCGCGCTCATCGCGCGGTAGAGGCCCACGCCCGGCACCAGCGGCAGGATGGCGATGGTCACAAACACCGTGGCAATCATCTTCAGCCTGCGCGCGGCGATCTGCGCCCCCAGCGCCGCCACCAGCGCGCCCGCGAACATGGCGGCGGTTTCGGCCGCGCCCAGGGCCATCGCCGCCCAGTAGCACAGATAGCCCGCGGACCCCAGCATTCCGCCCCAGAGGATGGCCTTTCGCGGCGCGTAGAGCAGCGCCCCGAAGCCGCCGCCCGCCAGCAGGCTGCTGATCAGCAGCGCAGCCGCGGCGCGCAGGTCAAAGGGCATTGCGGGCGCGCTCTCCAGCGACTGTCCCGCCAGCCCCACCCAGCTGCTCACATGCGTGCCGATCAGCGCGCCGCCCGCCAGCAGCGCCGCGATCATCACGGCGCGCGCGGCGTGCGTCACCCCGGAAACCATGTCGCCCCGCAGGATGTCCTGCACGGCGTTGGTCATGCTCAGCCCCGGCACCAGCGGCATGATGGCGCTGGCGATCATCGCCTCCACCACCCCCAGGCCGGTCAGCGCGTGAAACGCCAGCGGAATCAGCGCGCACACCACGCCGCCCAGCAAAACGCTGCTCATGCCGCCCGCATCCCGCCGGCCCAGCAGGCGCGGCACCAGCAGCGTCACTGCCGCGCACAGCCCGCCCAGCGCCATATCCACCGGCCCGCCGCCAAACATCACCGCAAAGCCCGCCGCGGTCAGAAACGCCACCGCGGGCGCGTACCATCGGGCCATGTCCTCCCCCAGCCGTTCCGCCGCCCTCAGAGCGTCCATGACCTCCTCCGGCGCAAGCGTTCCCTCGGAAAGCTGCCGGCTGATCTGGTTGACCAGGTCCACACGCGCCAGGTGCGTGCCCCGCGGAAAGGTCCTGCACACCGAGGTCTCGCGCTCGCCGCGCTCGTCCGTATAGGAGATGAACAGGCCGCTGGGAATCCCGAAGACGTCCACCTCCGTCATGCCCAGCGCGTGCGCCATATGGATGACCGTGTCCTCGGCACGGTAGGTCTCCCCGCCGTTTTCCAGAATGATGCGCCCCGCCAGGCACAGGATCCGGGTACGCCACGCTGCGCTCATGCCGCGCGCCCTCCTTCTAAAAGAGCCGCGCTTCGCGCGGCCCGGCTGCGTGTAGTATAGCAGATGCCCGCCGGGATTGCAACGTGCCTAGGGGCGGATCTCCACCGCCTCCACCCGGTCGCGCAGGGGAAACACGCGGTCCATGTCCGCCTCCTCCAGCGCCACGCAGCCCTGCGTCCAGTCGCTCCGATTGCCGCCCTCGTGCAGGTAGATCTCCCCGCCCAGCGGCGAGCCCCACGGGGGCCTTCGCCCCTCCCGGTGCGCCCGCGCAATCGCCTCAAAGGTCTCCCGGTCGATCTCCCCGCGCGCCAGCGCCGCCTGTGCGTCATGCGTCCCCGGGTAGGACAGGCCCAGGCTTCGCCCGTATTTTCCCCGCTCCTTGACGAGGCAGACGGTATAGACGCCCTCCGGGGTCCGCCCGTCCCCCTCGCGCTCCTTGGGGCCGGCGGGCTCCCTTCCCAGGGCGATGCGGCAGCGGAACATCTGCCGTGCCCCGTCCCACAGCGTGAGCTCGCGGGCGCCTTTTTCTATGACGATGCGCATGCGACGCCTCCTTCCCCTGCCGTTTCGCAGGCGTGAAAAAGATGTGAATAGTCTGTAACATTCTGCCTTTCGACGCAAAAACCCTTGCGCAAAAATAGGCGGTGTGTCATAATGGCGAAGATATCAAACCGTCGGGCGCCCGCCCGAAGGGGCGGCGCATCCCAGGGTCTGCCCCCTTTGATAATCCCGTCTGAAAGGAACGTTGCTAACATGACCAACATCA
This sequence comes from uncultured Eubacteriales bacterium, assembly GCA_944333375.1. The sequence continues at coordinate 1,572 of CALVKX010000209.1, read as the reverse complement.
GGAAAATTGTAGCCCTGCTTCTGTGCCTGAGCATGCTGTGGGGAGCAGCCGCCCTGGCCGAGGACGCCGCCGCCACGGCTGACGCCGCGGCCATCACCGAGCTCAACGACACGGATGTTCTGGCCACCATCGGCGGCAAGGACGTGACCTGGAGCGACATCAAAGGCGTCTATGCCAACCTGGTTTCCCAGTACGGCAGCTATTACGATCTGACCCAGCAGGCCAACGTGGACCTGTTCCGCGCCGTGGCGCTGGAAAACTGCCTCACCGAGGAGCTGATGATGCAAAAGGCCAAGGAGTTTGGCGTGGACCAGCTCACCCAGGAGGAGATCGACGCCGCGGTGGCGCAGGCCGACAGCGACTGGAATACCGCCATTGACAGCTACGTCAGCTACTTTTACAGCGATCTGACGGAGGAGAGCAGCGAGGAGGAAAAAGCCGCTGCCGAGCAGGAGGCTGTCAGCTATTACAACGACGCCGGCTACACCCCTGAGGGCCTGCGCGAGGATTATCAGCGCTATTCCGTCCTTGGCAAGGTCGAGGCCATGATGACCCAGGACGCCACCGTAACCGACCAGGAAGTTGAGGACATGTACCAGTCGCTTGTGGCGGCTGACAAGGAGCTCTACGAAAACGACATCGCGGCCTATGTCGAGTACAACAGCTACGTTGACCAGATGGCGATGTATGCCGCGCTCTACGGCACCTCCAGCGATCTGGACTACGCCTGGTACAAGCCGGAAGGCTTCCGCGCGGTCAAGCACATCCTGCTGCCCGTGGACGAGGAGCTCATGAGCACCTACACCGATCTCCAGGCCCGCTGGGAGGAGCAGCAGCAGGCTGCCCAGGCCGGGGAGGAGAGCGCGGAGGAGACCACGGGCACCGATGAAACCGCCGAGCCCACCGCCACCCCTGAGCCCGTGACCGAGGAGCAGGTCAACCAGGCCAAGGCCGCTATCTTCAACTCCCTGGCTGACACCATCGACGAGATCAACGAGAAGATCGCCGAGGGCGTGGACTTTGACGAGCTGATCGCCACCTACGGCGTCAACAAGGACGGCACCGCCTCCGATCCCGGCATGACCACCGAGCCCTACAAGACCAGCGGCTATGAGGTCAGCAGCGCCTCCACCAACTACGTGCCCGAGTTTGTCGAGGCCGCCATGAGCATCAACAGCGTGGGCGGCGTTTCCGCTCCCTATCTGAGCAGCTATGGCGTGCACATCGTCAAGTACATCGGCGACGTGGCGGGCGGCCCTGTGGCCATGACCGACGAGCAGCGCGAAGCCAAGCGCCAGAGCCTGCTGACCGCCAAGCAGAGCGAGCTGTACACCAGCACCCTGGAAAACTGGCTGGCGGAAGCCGCTATCACCTACTCCGGCGTGACCCCCAGCATCTCTGAGCTTGAGGCCGAGCAGAGCACCGCTTCGGAACCGGTCGAAAATGCCGAAGCGACCGCGGTCCCGGCCGAATAAGAAATTTGAAATCCCCGGCAGCCCTTGTGCTGCCGGGGATTTCAGCGTGTCGAAAAAGCTCGCCTGCGGCGATCTTTTCCGCCAGGACACGTTTCCC
>CALVKX010000208.1 GCA_944333375.1 uncultured Eubacteriales bacterium | reverse complement strand
TTGGTGGCCTCCTCCTCGCCGGACCAGCCGGCCCAGACGATGTTGGCGCCCTCCGCCACGGCCGCGGCCGAGGTCAGGAGCATCATCGCGCAAAGGATCAGTGCAAGCAGCTTTTTCATGATTGTCTCCTCCTTGATCTTTCTATTGCTATGCCGCCCGGTCAGCGGTCATATTCGGGATTGGGAAGCACGGCGTAGACCACCGCGCCGCCGCCGTAGGTGGCGGTGACGCGCACCTCCAGCTCCGTGCAGCTCACGGGCGAAAAGCGGTGCAGCCGGCGGCGCTGGACGTTGCCTCGCACCTCGGCCACCGTCCGCTCACCCCCCGGGCCGCGCACGGTCAGCCGGTAGTCCCGCGCAAGCTGGGCCGGCATGCCCGGCCGTGCCGCGTAGTGATGATGCGGGTCCCAGGTTTCGCAGCGGCTGCTGGTCAGCTCCATGGACAGCTCGGGATCAAAGAGCAAAAGCACGGAATCCAGCTCTACCGGCTTCCTCCAGTGCAGGCAGAGCGCCTCGCCCGCCGGGCCAAGGCCCTCCGAGGCCCAGGCGCGGGGGCCGCCCCAGGGGCGAAGGTAACCGTCCTGCACGTTCCGGGGGGCGTAGAGATCGTCCCTGGAAAGCGCCAGGCAGGGATGGAACCATTCCGCCTCCGCGCAGGAGCCCGCCAGCACGCCCGGCAGCGGCGCGCCGCCCACGAGCGTCACGCCCTGCGCAGGCTCCAGCCGGGCCTGAAGGAAACCTTCCCCCTCCGCCGGGAGCACGAGCTCCGAGCGCCCGGCGGGAAGATGCGCGCACCTGACCGGCACATCCTGCGCAAGCGGCGCGCGCCGCGAGGGCAGGGGCGAGGGATGGAGCGTGAAGCGCACGTCCATCTCCCCTTCGCTCTCCACCGCCAGCCGCGCCTCGCCGCCGCAGGCGGGATAGACAACAAACGTCTCCTCTTTCAGCGGCCAGCGGCCGGCGCAGGGCCTGGCCTCGGGCCTGAGCACGGAGGTGGCCGAGATGTGGTCGGAGCGCAGAAAGCCGTCTTCCACACGCGCCCACAACAGCGCGTCGTCCAGCGCAAGCCGCCGCAGAAGGGCTTCCAGGGCTGTGTTTTTTAGGTTTTCAGGCGTCATGCCGCGCGCGGCGCACATCGCCGCCGCCGTTCCGGCCGCCTGACCCATCAGCGCGCAGGTGTTCATCACGCGCGCCGAGGTGTAGGCCGCATAGCTCATCGAGGCGCAGCGCCCCGCAAACAGCAGGTTCTCCACGCAGGGGTTGTACAGACAGCCCAGCGGCAGGCCGTAGCACGACACCGATAGCTGGCGGCACTGGTCCTTTTCGCTCAGCACCCCGCCGGAGGGGTGGCTGTCCATGTACCAGCCGCCATAGGCCACCGCGCCGGGCCGTCCGAGTCCGCCCGTCACGTCGCGCTGGGTCAGCGTCTCCTCGCCCACAAGCCTGCGCGAGCCGCGCCGTCCGGGATAGAGGCCCAGCCATTCCAGCTGCAAATTCTCCGCGTCGTAGCGGCCGCTGTTTTTGATGTAGTTCCAGATGCCCAGGGCGATCGCGCGCAGCTCCAGCCCGATGCGCTGGTCCTCGGCGATCACGTCCAGCTTGCCGCCGTACTCAAACCACCAGCAGTCGCTGCCCTGCATGTCGGCCCGCACCACGCGCCCGCCCCGGTCCACAAGCTGCCGGATGCGCTCCAGCGGGTAGGCGTAGTCCGGCGCGGTGTAGGGCGCGGGATGGTCCAGCCGCCGGGACTGTAGCAAAATCGAGCAGCCCTGCGTAAACCCATCCGGCGCCGAGAGCGCCAGGCTCTCGCCAAATTCCTCGCGGCCCTCGCGGCCCGTGCGGAAGGGCACCCCCGCCAGCTTGGAGAGATAGCCGTCGCCCGTGCAGTCCACAAAAACCTGCGCCTGCGCCTCCCGCTCGCTCTCGGTCCGCAGCCCGCGCAGCGTGACCCTTTCAATTCTCCCGTTCTCCACCGTCGCGGCGGTCATCTGCGTGTTGAGCAGTAGCGTAAGCCCCTCCTGCCCAAGCAGCGCGTCCAGAAGCACGTCGTCCCACGTCAGCACGCTCCCCAGCGCATCCCGGGCGAGGGCCCGCAGCTTTAACTCACCCCAGATGCCCATCTCCTCGGCAAACAGGTTGCCGCCGCCCGTCGCGCCCCGCGTCCATACGCGGATCTCGCTGGAGCTGTTCCCGCCCGGAACCGGCCGGTCCGTGACCAGGAGCGTCCTGGCCCCGCTTCGCGCGGCGCTCAGCGCGGCGCAGATCCCCGCGGGCCCGGCTCCAATCACGGCTACATCGTATCGCGGCATGGGTTGACACACACCCCCGTTTGCAGTATCATCCTAAAGAGAAGATCAGAACGTTTTCCTTTGTCTTTCGCTTTTATCTTGTATGGCCAGATTGTACCATAATTCCCGCATGAAAAGCGGTATCTTTCTGCAATGTAATAGCACAATTCTGTCACTTGGCAAAAACTGTGCTGATTGATGCTATTCATTGCAGTTTTGTGCTAAAGAGGAGGTGCTCCCATGCCGCAGCCCAACCGCTACCAGCCGCTCATTCATCAGCTGGAATACCTCGAGGCCGCCTATCATCTGCACATCTGCGTCAAGGATTACGTGGGCTTCATCCCCATCGACAAGGAGCTCAGCGCGGCGCTCACGCCCTATCTGGGGCACAGCAACCCCTATTGCATGTTTATCAAGCAGAGCCAGAGCCGCTATTACCACTGTCTGAGCATGATGAAGAAGATGGCCAACAAATGCCTGACCGAGGGCTGCACCTACCGCGGGGCGTGCTACGCGGGGGTGGGCGAATACGTCTCTCCCATTCTCTGGGAGGGAAAGCTGCTGGGGGCGGTGACGGCGGGCTTTCTGCCCATGGAAAAGGAAGAGGCGCGCAGCCGCATCGCCCGCGCCTTGGAGGGTTCCCTGGACGAAGAGCTACAGACGGCCCTTCGCCTCTATGAACAGAACATCCTGCCCACGGCGGTGCCCGAGCAGACGCTGCTGCCCGCGCTGGATTTCGTGGCCAGCTACCTGGCCATGACCTACCGCATGGGCCAGGAGAGCGTGACCGGCCAGCACCTGGTGGGCACGCGCAGGCGAAGCGGAACGGACGAGCTGTTTACCCACGCCGTGGGTTTTTTGCATCAGGAATACCACAATCCCATCACCATATCATTGCTCGCGGCGGAGTGCCACTGCTCGGAAAGCAGCCTCAACCACATGCTCAAAAAGCGCCTTGGCGTGAGCATGAGCACCTATGTCAACAAGCTGCGCGTGGAAAGGGCCAAGCGCTACCTGCTGGAGACGGACGACTCCATGCTCTCCATCGCGCTGAGCGTGGGCTTTCGAGACGCCAACTACTTCGCCCGCGTCTTTCGCCAGCTCATCGGCATCCAGCCTTCGGAATTCCGGCGGCGCTACCGCTGAGCCTCACACCACGCGCTTGGTCAGCCACTTGGACCCCCTGTATCGCGCCACAAAGAACGCTGCGCGCACCACCCAGTCGATGAACATGGCTACCCAGATGCCAAGCAGCCCCATATCGAACGAATACACCAGAAGATAGCTGGCTCCGATGCGGAACGCCCACATGCAAAACACCGACACGCCCATGGTAAAGCGCGCGTCGCCCGCGGCGCGAAGGGCGTTGGGCACCGTAAAGCTGGCCGGCCAGAAGATGGCCGCCGCCACCGCATACCAGCGCAGGACCTCCTCGGAGGCGTCCAGGGCCTCGGGGCTGAGGTTAAAGATTCCGGCCAGGGGCCTGGCAAAGATGAACAGGGCCACGTCCACCGCGATGGTGAAGGCGTAGACCAGCAGAATGAGCCGATTGGCATAGTGGCGCGCCTGGCGCACGTCGCCCGCGCCCACGCACTGACCCACCACCGTCACGATGGCCAGGCCGATGGCGGTGCCGGGCAGGTTGCACAGGGAGGCGATGTTGTTGGAGATGGC
>CALVKX010000207.1 GCA_944333375.1 uncultured Eubacteriales bacterium | reverse complement strand
GCTCGAAGTCCTGATGCGCGATGGCTTCCTTCTTTTCGTTTTGCAGGGCCTTGAGGCGCTCCTCCTGCTCCTTGACATCCGGCGGGGCGGTGAAGCTGTGCAGCCTGACGCGCGAGGCGGCCTCGTCCATGAGGTCGATGGCCTTGTCGGGCAAAAAGCGGTCGCTGATATAGCGGTCGGACAGGCTGACGGCGGCCTGAAGCGCCCCGTCGGTGATCTTGACCTTGTGATGCGCCTCGTAGCGGTCGCGCAGGCCCTTGAGGATGGCCAGGGCCTCCTCAGCGGTGGGCTCGCCCACCTTCACGGGCTGGAAGCGACGCTCGAGCGCGGCGTCCTTTTCGATGTTCTTGCGGTATTCGTCCAAAGTGGTCGCGCCGATGCACTGAAGCTCCCCGCGGGCGAGGGCGGGTTTCAAAATATTGGTGGCATCCAGGCTGCCCTCGGCCTTGCCGGCGCCCACCAAAGTGTGGAACTCGTCGATAAAGAGGATTACGTTACCCTGCTTTTTGACGTCCTTGATGGTGTCCTTGAGCCGCTCCTCAAATTCGCCGCGGTATTTGCTGCCGGCGATCATGCTGCCCAGGTCCAGCGAGAGGATGCGCTTGCCGCTGAGGGTTTCGGGCACCTTGCCGGAGACGATGAGCTGCGCAAGCCCCTCCACCACCGCGCTCTTGCCCACGCCGGGCTCGCCGATGAGGACGGGGTTGTTTTTCGTGCGGCGGCTCATGATCTGCATGATGCGCTCGATTTCCGTGCTGCGTCCGATCACGGGGTCAAGTTCGCCGTCCTGCGCAGCCTTGGTCAGATCGCGGCTGTATTTTTCCAGCACATTGCCCTGCCCGCTCCCTTCCTCGCCTCCGGGCGCGGCGGCGCTTTCCTCCCCGCCGTCGGGCTGGGATTTGGCCAGCGCCTCCAATATCTTCTGCTGCATCTCCTGCGTATCCACGCCCATGCTGCGAAGCAGGCTCACGGCCACGCCCTCGCCTTCCTTGAGCAGGGCCAGCCAGAAATGCTCGGTGCCTACGAAGCTGTGATGCAGCTTGCGGCTTTCCAAAATGCTGCTCTCCAGAATCTTTTTGCTGCGCGGGGTCAGTTCCAGCATGCCGCCGGACTGGATGTTTCCCTCGCCAAGCAGCGAGCGCACGCGCTCAAGGACCGTCTCGTAGTTCACCTCGGCAGGCAGCACCTCCGAGACGACGGGGCCGGGCTCCTTGAGCAGCCCCAGCAAAATGTGTTCCGTGCCAACATAGGGCTGGTGCAGCAGGACCGCGGCCTGCTGCGCCGCCGCCACGGCGCGCTGCGCCCGTTGGGTGAAGCGTCCGAAAATCGCCATATCAGGACCTCCTAAGCGTTGATTTCAAGGGTTTTGCGGATGATATCGCACCGCGCGGCATCGGTGTCCTCGCCGGGAGCGGTCTCCTGGGCATAGCGCTGCGCGTGAGCGTCCTGGGCCACCGTGAGCAGGTCATCCGCGATGGAAAGGCTCACGGGCAGGAGCCCCATCGCCGCGCCCAGCCGCAGGTGGCTCCAGTGGAGCATAAACTCCTTTTCGTCCATGTGAAGGGCATAGCGCAGAAGGCCGTAGCTGCGCATGAGCGCGTCCTTGAGGTCGAGGGGCTGGTCCTTGAGGCAGCGGGAGCGCAGGGACAATTCCATCTCGATGAGCTGCCGGCCCACGGCCGTCACCGCCTCGATGATCTCCTCCTCCGTGCGCCCCAGCGTCACCTGGTTGCTCACCTGGTAGAGATCGCCCAGCGCTTCGCTGCCTTCCCCGTAGATGCCGCGCGTGGTCAGGCCCAGCTTTGCCACGCTCTGGTTGACGTTGCCCATCTGCTTGTAGCGGGTAAGCATGGGCAGATGCAGCATCAAAGAGGCGCGCATGCCCGTGCCGGTGTTGGTGGGACAGGAGGTGAGATAGCCGAGCTGCGGGTCGAAGCTGAAGGTGCAGACCGCCTCCAGCCGCTCCTCGGCCCCGAAGGCCTCCCGTGCGGCCGCCTCCAGATCCAGCCCCGTCCCGATGGCCTGGATGCGCAGGTGGTCCTCCTCGTTAATCATGATGCTCACGCGCCGGTCCGCGCGGATGAGCGCCGCGCCGGTTTCGGCGCGCTCCAGCAGGTCGCGGCTGATGAGGTGCTTTTCCACCAGCTTGAGCCGCTCCACATCGGGCAGGTCGCGCATGAGATAGAGATCATAGCTCTCCGTCCCGCCGCACAGGGCGGCCTGGGCCCGCTCAATGCACAGCCGGGCGTTCTCCGGCCGGTTCCAGTTCAAAAAGGGCAGGTCAAAGTAGTTGCGCGCCAGGCGCACCCGCCCGGAAACCACCACGTTTACCGCCGCATCGCTCATGGCTGCGCCGCCTCGCTTCCCTCGTTGAGCTTTCTGAGCTCGTCACGGTATTTTGCCGCATCCTCGAAGTTTTCACTTGCCACGGCCTCATCCATTTTCTGGCGAAGCTCGCTCGCCAGCGCGGCGCGCTCGTCTTCCGGCGAAGGCGTATAGGCCGCCGGGCGCCGGCCGGCATGCTGCGTGCGGCCGTGGATGCGCTGCAGGAGGGGCTTTAGCTGATCGGAAAAATCCCGGTAGCACTGCGCGCAGCCCAGGCGGCCCGTGCGTTCAAACTCGTCGTAGCTCAGCCCGCACCCGGAGCAGACCGCGGCATGCTCCTGCGGCTTTTGTGCGCTTCCCAGGACGGAGAGAACCGAGCTTAAAAAGCCCTGAATATCGCCGCTGACGAGGCTTAGCTTCATCTTTTTCATACATTCCGGGCATAGCCGCCGCGTGGTGATCTCCCCGCCCGCGGAAACGGTGATGGAAACCGTCGCCTGATTCTTGCCACATTCCTCACAGAGCATGTACGTCCCTCCTATTGGCGCTTGCCCCTGCGGGCAACCTCCAGAAGCATGTTTTTGAGAATCCGGGCCCGAAGCGCGTCCTTCATCTCCGCCGAAAGCGGCAGGCTGAGCGCCTGGGGAGACAGCGCCGCGTTCATCATCGCCGCTTCGCCCTCCGTCACCAGCTCCCGCTCCAGAAGCTGTTGCACCAGATGCGAAGCCGAGAGGGCGTCGATAGCGCCGCCCACACGTTCGTTGAGCAGATAGATCAGCTGCTCGCTGGTGTCCTGCGCCATGCGGAAGATGCGGATATACCCGCCGCCGCCGCGCCTGCTTTCGATGATATAGCCATGGTCGGGCGTAAAACGGGTGGCGAGCACATAGTTGATCTGCGAGGGCGCACAATTAAAATATTCGGCCAGCTCGTTGCGCTTGAGCTCAACCTCTGGCGCTTCCTGCGAGAGCATGGTTTTGATAAACTGCTCAATCGCGTCGCTTAATCGCATAATGCTCCTCCTTTCGCCAAAGAACATTGACCATCTTTGACCATTACATTGTATCACGGGGATTCGGGAAATGCAATGGCAGCGGAAGGTTTTTTACACAAATCGGCCCTCCGCGCAGGCGGAGGGCCGATGGGATACGGGGCCGGGCCTCATTGCCCGGCGTATGTGGCGGTGTAGTCCAGCAGGTCCTTCCAGAGAGGATGGCTACTGTCCAGCACCAGCACGCTGTTTTCATCCAGCGCGCTTTCCAGCGCCTGAAGCGATCGCCAGTAGGCGTAGAACTCCTCGTCCACGCTGTAGGCGGAGGCGTAGATTTCGATGGCGGCGGCATCGCCCTCGCCGCGGATGAGGCCGGCCTCGCTCACGGCGTCGGCCTCGATTTTGCGGGCCTCCAGATCGGTTGTGGCCACGGCCTTGAGGTATTCCTCCTGACCCTCGCTGCGAAGCTGCTGGGCAACTTTGGCGCGGTCGGCCTGCATGCGGGCATAGGTGCTTTCGATGTTGGCCGTGGGCAAGATGGTGCGGTGGACCTGAATGTCCTTGACCTCGATGCCGCGGGGGGCCATGTCCTGGTTGATGGTCTTGAGCCCCTGGGCCAGCGCGGCGTTGAGGGCGTCCTTGTTGCTGACGAAGTCGTCGCCGGT
>CALVKX010000206.1 GCA_944333375.1 uncultured Eubacteriales bacterium | reverse complement strand
AAGCACGTGCGCTACCAGACTGCGCTACACCCCGTCACATCAGCCCGCACAGGCGACGATGATTATTGTACTCATTTTCCCCTGTCTTGTCAAGAGGGGCGCTCAAAAAAAATGGTCCTTGGCAGGCATAAAAAACGCCTTCTTCCGACGGGGGGGCCGGAAGAAGGGTCCAGGGGTTGCCCCCTGTGGCAAGGGGAAAAGGAGGAATTGGAATACGCGACCGGACATCCTCCCGTCCGGTCAAGGATACGGAGGTCATGGCAGACGGGCTGTGAGGGGGGTATGGTTCACGTCCCGTCCTTCGATGACGGGAGTAGTATAACAGAAGAATGTGGCGAATTTGTGATGGAATTAAGAACGATCCGTGTTTTTTTATCCCCGCAGCACCACGGCATCCTGACCGTAACGGGCGCGCAGCGTCCCCAGCAGCTCTTCTCCCCCGTCGCACCAGCGCTCGCGGCTCATCAACAGCGCGATGCCCTCGTCGCGCAGCTTCACATAGACGGGGATATCGCCGGGATGCGCCGCGCAGTCCGATTTGACCGTCTCCAGCTCCGCGCGCCCGGGCACGAGCACATAGAGCTTTCGGGCCGCCTGTCTGGCAAGCTGGGCATCGGTGAGGACGGGGGCCGCCGGGGTTCTGGGCACGGGGGACGGCACCTTGCGCGGGACGGCGTTTTTTGGCTCCAGCGGCCGCACCGAATCCACCATCAGCTTGGGGTCCTCCTCCTCGCGCAGGGACAGCTTTCCGTCCAGAATCACCAGGCTGTCGGTGCTCAGGAGGGGGACGTAGCGCTCGTAGACCTTGGGAAACACCAGCCCCTCGATCTGGCCCGTCAGATCCTCCAGCATCACAATCCCCATCATCGAGCCCTTCTTGGTAATCTTGCCCTTGCACTGGATGAGGATGCCCGCCATGCTGACCTGCGCGCCGTCATAGAGCGCCCCGTGCTCCTCGCCCTCGGCCATCTCACGCACGTCGGCGACGGTTGTAAAGCCCGTTCGCAGCAGCTCGGCCACCTCGTCCAGCGGGTGGCCGGAGATATAGACGCCCGTCATCTCACGCTCCATGCCCAAAAGCGCCTTTCGGGGGTGCTCCTGCATGGGCGGCACATCAAACAGCGATGCGGACGAAGCGCCCGCGTCCAGACCCATGTCAAACAGCGATAGCTGCCCTGCGACGTTCTGGCGCCGCTTCTGGGTCGCGTCATCCATGAGGCGCTCGTAGACATTGAGGAGCTGGGCGCGGTTGTGCCCCAGCCCGTCAAAGGCGCCCGCCTTGATGAGGCTTTCCACGGTCCGCTTGTTGAGCGCCTCGCCGCTGACCCGCTCCACAAAATCAAAGAGGTTGGCAAACGGCCCGTTGCGCCGCTCCTTCTCCACGAGCTCCACGGCCCCGTGCCCCACGTTTTTCACGCCGCCCAGGCCGAAGCGGATGCCGGGCACGCCGCGCTCGTCCCTGTCCACGCTGAAACGCCAGACGCTCTTGTTGACGTCGGGCTTGAGCACCGGGATACCGTTTTGCCGGCAGTACTGGATATATCCGGCCACCTTGGGCGCGTTGTCCATCATGGAGTTGAGGGTTGCGGCCATGAAGGGCACGGGATGATAGCGCTTGAGCCAGCCGGTCTGCACGGCCACCATGGCGTAGGCCGCGGCATGGCTTTTGTTGAAGGCGTAGCTGGCGAAGGCGCTCATCTCGTCGAAGATCTTTTCCGCCACCTCGCGCCTGACCCCGCGGCGCACCGCGCCGTCGATGAGGACGTTGCCCGCCTCGTCGGTCATGCCGTCGATGAAGTATTCGCGCTCCTTGGCCATCACGTCGCGCTTTTTCTTGGCCATGGCGCGGCGCATCAGGTCGCTGCGGCCCAGGCTGTATCCGGCCAGGTCCCGCACGATCTGCATCACCTGCTCCTGATACACCATACAGCCGTAGGTGACCTCCAGAATGGGCCTGAGAAGCGGCGTTTCATAATGGACCGTGGCGGGGTCGTTCTTGCCGGCGATGTAGCGGGGGATGGAGTCCATGGGTCCCGGGCGGTAGAGGGAGATGGCGGCGATCACGTCCTCGAAGCAGGAGGGCTTCATGTTCTGCAAAAAAAGCCGCATGCCGCCGGATTCGAGCTGGAACACGCCGTCGGTGTCGCCCTCGGAAATCATGCGGTAGACCTCGGGATCGTCCAGCGGGATGTCCTCCGCCTTCATCTCCACGCCCTGCCGGCGCATCATGTCCAGGGTGTCGCGGATGACCGTCAGCGTCCTCAGGCCCAGGAAGTCCATCTTTAACAGGCCCAGCCGCTCCAGCGTGCCCATGGGGTACTGGGTGGTGATGACGTCGTCGTTGAGCTGCAACGGCACATACTCGGTCACGGGCCTTGCCGTGATGAGCACGCCCGCCGCGTGCGTGCTGGCGTGGCGCGGCATGCCCTCCAGGGTAAGCGACGTCTCCAGCAGCCGCCGCACCTGCGGATCGCTTTCGGAGAGCTGCCGAAGCTGGGGGCTGATCTCCATCGCCCTGGTCAGCGTCATGTCCAGCGCGAAGGGGATGGCCTTGGCCACCTGGTCCACCGAGGCATAGCTCATGCCCAGCACGCGGCCCACGTCGCGCACCACGGCCTTGGCCTTCATGGTGCCGAAGGTGATGATCTGCGAGACATGGTCCGCGCCGTACTTGCGGGCCACGTAATCGATCACCTCCTGCCGCCGCTCGTAGCAGAAGTCGATGTCCAGGTCGGGCATGCTCATGCGTTCGGGGTTCAAAAAGCGCTCGAAGAGCAGGCTGTATTTCAGCGGGTCAAGCTTGGTGATCCCCAGCGTATAGGCCACGATGCTGCCCGCGCCGCTGCCGCGGCCGGGGCCGACCATGATGCCGCTTCGCCTGGCATAGTCGATGAAGTCCCACACGATGAGGAAATAGTCCACATACCCCATGCGGGAAATCATGTCCAGCTCATAGGTCAGGCGCTTGGACGGCTCGCTCTGCGGATCGTCCGCCTGATCTGGATAGCGTGCCTTCAGGCCCTCGCGGCACAGCCGGCTGAGCATTTCCAGCGCCGTTTCGCCCGTTTCGATGGGGAAGCGGGGCAGGTGCAGCTTGCCAAATTCAAATGTCACCTGGCAGCGCGCGGCAATCTCGCCCGCCTGATGCACGGCCTCGGGACAATCGGAAAAAAGCGAGAGCATTTCGGCCTCGCTCTTGACATAGAGTTCCTCGGTTTCCATGCGCATGCGCGTCTCGTCCTGAAGGGTCTTGCCCGTCTGGATGCACATGAGCACCTCCTGGGCGGCCGCGTCCTCGCGGTAGAGGTAGTGGCAGTCGTTGGTCGCCACCAGCGGGATGCCCGTCTCCCGCGCCAGCGCCTTGAGCCGGGGAAGCACCGTGCGCTCCTCCGGCAGGCCATGGTCCATGATTTCCACAAAGTAGTTGCCCTTGCCGAAAAGCGCCTGCATCTCAAGCGCGTAGGCTTTGGCGTCCTCTGTCCGGCCTTGCAAAAGCAGCTTGGGCAGATCGCCGCTGAGGCATGCCGAGAGGCAGATCAGTCCTTCGGTGTGCTCCTTGAGCAGCTTGTAGTCGATGCGGGGCTTGTAGTAAAAGCCCTCGGTAAACCCGGCGCTGACCAGCTTGACGAGGTTGCGATAGCCGGTCTGGTTTTCACACAGCAAAATCATATGGCTGTATTCGCGCGCCGCGCCGTGCTTCTCAAATCGGTCGGGGCAGACGTACATCTCGCAGCCGATGACGGGGGTGATGCCCTCCTCCAGACAGGCGTTGTAGAAGTCGATAGCCCCGTACATCACGCCATGGTCGGTCACGGCGGCATGCGTAAAGCCAAGCTCCCTGAGGCGTCTGACCAGGGGCTTGATGCGGTTGGCCCCGTCCAGGAGGCTGTATTCGGTATGCAAATGCAGATGGGCAAAGGACATGGGCTTCTCCTTCGGGCCGGGACCGCTACTCGGTCACCAGCCAGCTGTTGGGATCGTTGTAGGTGATTTCGGCCAGCAT
>CALVKX010000205.1 GCA_944333375.1 uncultured Eubacteriales bacterium | reverse complement strand
CCGTATGCTCGGAAGACGCAACATGTACGAGCAGTCCTTCCTCACCGCCGCCGTACAAAACATGAAACGCATCGCCAAGGCGTTTCGTTCTCTTTTTTCCGTCTTGCCTTATGCGTTTAGGGGCTGCTTCCCAAAGAAAGCAGCCCTTTTGTCGGCGGTCTGAGATCCCCCGGACTTTTCCGGGGGATCTTTTTGGATGGCCGGGAGCCCTGGTTTAATAAGGGAAGAAGGTGTTGATCCACTCCGCAAAGAGTGCGGGATGCCTGCCCTCAATGCTTCCAGCGCCCAGCAACAGGCCCGCAAGGGACGTAAGCGCGCACAGCAGCACAAACACGCGGCCGGGAAACAGCGGCGTCTCATTCCCGTCCGTATGGCAAAGGCACAGCCCGCACAGCAGGCCGGCAAAGACGAAGAAGATCAGCTCGTCGTAGATGTAACGCGACACTGGACCCGCGTAGAAGAAGGAAACCACCATCAAAACCATGCCAAAAAACAGGCTCAGCCGCACGGACAGTCCCGCCTCACGGCGCAGCGCCGGCCGGACAATCCCTTCGCGCAGGCCGCAGCTCAAAAACAGCGCAAGCCATGCGACGGGGAACACTGCCACCGAAAGCAGCCCACCGTTGGACATCCCCGTACCCGTCACGTTGATTATTCCGTTAGAGGCCGCCAGATAGGGGAAACGGAACAGCGCCGTGGGCGGCTGGAGCAGATATCCGTAGAGTGCCTGCGGAATGTATTCCGGCCTGAACACATTGTAATGCACGTCATCCACCGTCAGCTGGTAGAGCTGCCCAAACTCCGCCGGGGAACCAAAGCGCGCCCAGTTGTACGCCATGACCAGCCCGACGCCCGCCGCCGCCGGAATCAGGAAGCAGAGGGCGTCACGCGCCTTGCCGCGCACCGTCCCGGCCCTGTCCGCCAGCACGCCGACAAACGGAGGGGCCAGAAACGCCGTGGTCATCAGCAGCGTATTGGCGCGGCACATGCTTTTCAGGCCAAAGCATACGCCGCACAGCAGGAAGTCCGCGGCTCTTCGCCATGAGGAAGTCCCATGACTGACGGCATGCAGCCCCAGTCCGACCGTAGCCGCCATCATACACACGGTCAGCGCCAGTACATTGTTGTAGCGCCCCGCTCCGCAGATCAGCGACGGCCCCGCCGCGGACAGGCAGGCCGTCATGCACGCCAGCGCCAGCAAAAACAGGTTGGGCTTGCGCACATAACGCCGGGCCATCCCGCAAACGGCGTAGAACATCATGGGAATGGTCGCAAGGCCGATGAGCACCGCACACAGCGCCTCCGTCGGCAGCCTGCCGGTCAGCCAGAAGATGGGGTAATAGATGAGCAGCAGCGGCGCGGGTCCGTAATAGACATAGTAGCGGCCGTTATAGAGGGCATAGTCCCAGAGGAAATCCACCCCCATTTCGTTTCTCTCGGATGGATCATAGGGGTTGGCCAGCGCCAGAAGTTCCTCGGACGGCTCCGCAAGCACGGAGAGCTGCCCTGCCTGGAACGCCTCAAACAGCGCCACATAAGGGTCCGAATACCCCTGCGCTTCGGCGCTGGGTGAAACGAGACCGACCGTTCCCTGCCCCGGATACGCTGCCGCCGCGAGAGCGCCGTAGACAAGCAGCGTCATCAGCATGCACGCCGCCAGCACCGCCCTGTGGCGTCCTCTGCCGGGGCAGTAGGCCACCCGGCGCCAGGGAAAGCGCGCCATGCAAAGCGCCAGCCATATGCCAAGCGCCACGATCCCCATGCGCAGCGGCCGCCAGCGAACGCCGATCTGCGGGTTGATCTCAATGCTGTCCACATAGACTTCCTGGCCGTTAAACGCATCGATCCGAAAGTGGATTCCCATGTTATAGACGATGCCCGAGGAGTGCAGGACACATTCATAGGGCGTGTTTCCGGGCGAGTGGTAGCCGGTATGCACGCTTTGCTCCAGATAGGCGCTTTCCTCATCCTCCAAAAAGACCTCTACCTCCACCAGCACCGCCTCGCCGCTCATGTGGACGCGCAGGCTCTCCACCTGGGTATAGAGGTCGCTCACGGTGATGTTGAGCTCCCTGTTTTCATAAGGAACCAGCGCAAAGGGCCCGCCGTCCATGGAGGGATAGTTGCCATGCTGATCCACCACCAGGGACAGATCGACCTCCTCCGGCTCCAGGCTGCGGGTCAGAAACGCCGCATCGTTGAAAACAAACAGCTCAGCCGCCAGCGTAACCAGCGCTGCCGCGCATGCAAGGGCCAGCGCTCGCGCCCCGCTGCGAAAAAAGGTTTTGCGCCGCCGTTCCTCCCGGGGAACGAACACCAGCCACGCGCATAGCCCGCCGCCGGAAAGGGCGGCCGCGCATGGCAGCCAAAGCGGCATGACGCACTGCGGCAGCGCCGCGAAAGCCGCGGCAAAAAGCCCGGCACACAGCCCGGCACACAGCACGCAGAGAATAACCGGTTTCAGTATGGGCTTTTTCATGGGCATCGCCTCTGCTCTCTGTCTTTATTTGGCATCGTCGGCATTACCATATCATAATCTGCCTGAAATGTACAGCTTCCGCCGCGATTCAATGCCAAAACAGCCTCCGCTGAGCTGTGCCCCGGACAGCACGCCGCCCGCGGGGGCGGCATAGGATGACGTGGGCGGTCCGGGAAAAGCGCGGGCGGCGTTTTACAATCCGCCCGCTTCATGATATGATAACAAAGCAGGACCGCCTTCGGAGTGTGAAAACATGAAACGAGGCGATATATACATGGCCGAGCTGGACCCTGTGGTCGGAAGCGAGCAGGGCGGCACGCGGCCGGTGGTCATCATCCAAAACGATATGGGGAACCTGCACTCGCCAACGGTGATTGCGGTGCCGCTCACGGGCAGCACAAGCAAGCCGGTCATCCCCACGCATGTGCACATCCCGCGCGGCGAGGGCGGGCTGTGGCGGGAATCGACGGTGCTGTGCGAACAGGTGCGCACGCTGGAGAAAACCCGTCTGAGGCGCCGGCTGGGCGCGCTGGGGGGCGAGAGCATGCGTCAGGTGGAGCGGGCGCTCGGCATCTCTCTGGATATGACCTGCGAGTGTGACGCACAATAGAAAAAGGGCGGCTCCCCCGCGGGAGCCGCCCAAGCCAGAAGGAGAACGTATGAAGAAGCCTTTTCTGAAAAACGAGCATGCCGTCGCCGCCGCCCAGATCACGCTGGGCTGCTTTCTGGGAGCGCTGGCCTACCCGCTGTTCCTGGTGCCCAACCACATAGCGCCGGGAGGGCTCACGGGCCTGGCCACGGTGCTGAACTATCTGTTTCACTGGCCCGTTGGCGTGACGAGCCTGGTGATGAACGTGCCCCTGTTCCTCATCGGCTACCGGGCGATGGGACGTCTGTTCGTGCTGAGGTCGCTGGCCGCCACGGTGCTCTTTTCCATTCTCATCGACGCCCTCCCGCTGCCGATGATGACGGCTCAGCCGCTGCTGGGTGCGCTGTTTGGCGGCGTGCTGCTGGGCATCGGGCTGGGGCTGATTCTCAGGGGCGGCGCGACCACCGGCGGGACGGATATGGTTGCGCGCATGATTCATACCCGTTTTCAGCATATCTCGGTGGGGGCGATTCTGTTTTTCATCGACTGCTGCGTGGTGCTCATGGCGGGCTTTTTCATTGAGGCGGAATATGCGCTTTATGCCTTTATTTCCCTCTACGCCGCCAGCAAGCTCATTGATGTGGTCATGGATGGCCTCAGCCGGGAAAAGGCGTGCTATGTCATTTCCAATCAGCATATGCGGGTGAAGGAAGAGATCATGGAAAAGCTGGACCGCGGCGTGACGGTGCTGAGCGCGGAGGGCGGATACAGCGGCGAAAAGAGGCCGGTGTTGCTGTGCGTCCTCAGCGCCCAGGAGGTCGGACGGCTCAAGGCCATCGTGCGGGAGGCGGACGAGGACGCGTTCCTCTTCATCAGCGACGCGCATGAGGTGCTGGGCGAGGGATTTCGGAGGTTGACAGAATAAGAAAAACGCCGCGGC
>CALVKX010000204.1 GCA_944333375.1 uncultured Eubacteriales bacterium | reverse complement strand
CAGTTCATCCGAGCGGGACTGGAGGACCATTTCATGGGCAAGCTGCACGGCCTGCCCATGGGGTGCGACTGCTGCTATACCAACCACATGCGCGCCGACCAGAACGACAACGAAAACCTGGCCGTGCTGCTGGCCTCGGCGGGCTGCAACTACTTTATGGGCGTGCCGCACGCCGATGACGTGATGCTCAATTACCAGTCCACCGGCTACCATGATGTCGCCGCCGTGCGCGAGGCGCTCGGGCTTTCGCCCATCCGGCCCTTTGCCCGGTGGCTGGAGCGTTGGGGGCTGTGGCAGGACGGAAGGCTCGGGCCCAACGCAGGGGATGCGTCGGTGTTCCTGTGAGCCGCAGGGAAGGGAAGGTGAACGCCATGACCGAGCAGGAGGTCCGGGCGGTGGTGGAGCGGTTGCTCAGCCGCCTCAACGAGGACGGGCTCGCCGCGCCCGCGGAGGAAACGGCCGCGCGGGAGGCGATCGCGGACATCGAGCGGGACGATCTCAGAAGGCTGTATCTGGTGGAAAACGCCCATGACGCCGCCGCGTTTCTGGCCATGAAGGAGCGCACCCCGGCGCGCATCGGCGTGGGTCACGCTGGCGCCCGGTACCGCACGAGGACCATGCTGCGCTTTCAGGCCGACCATGCCTTCGCCCAGGCGTCGGTCTTTTCCGACGTGCCCGCGGAGGTGCTGGAGCGCCTGCATCTGCCCGTCTATCAGACGACCTGCGAAACGCGCGAGGAATTCCTCACCCGGCCGGACAAGGGTCGTGTCTTTGCCCCGGACACGCTCCGCGCCATCCGCGATTCCATCGCGGGGGATGTGCGGGCCGTGATCTATGTAGCGGACGGCCTCTCTTCCACCGCCGTGACGGCCAATGCCGCCGACATCCTCCCCGTGATCCGAAAGGGTTTGGAGAGTGCGGGCGTGAAGGTCAACGATCCGTTTTTCGTCCGCTTCGGGCGGGTGGCCACCATGGACCAGATCGGGGACGGACTGCCGGCGGACGTGGTATGTGTGCTGCTGGGCGAGCGGCCGGGCCTTGTGACGGCCGAGAGCATGAGCGCCTACATCGCCTACCGGCCGGCGGTGGGCATGGCTGAGAGCCGGCGAACGGTGCTGGCCAACATCCACCGGGGCGGCACGCCGGCGGTGGAGGCGGGCGCACATATCGTGGATTTGATCCGCCTGATGCTGGAGAAAAAGTGCAGCGGCATCGACCTGCCGGTGTGATCTGGAAAGGAGGGGGCCTATGCTGGGCGACCGCATGCCCGCCCGGGTGCTCGCCATGCGGCTGATCCCGCGTGCGGACGCGGGGCTCAAGGTGCGGCTCGGGCTGGAGGCCGGCGAGCAGGCGCTGGGACTCATCACCTGTGACAGTGACGACGTGGGCTATACGGCGCTGGACGAGGCTACCAAGAAGGCCAGCGTCCGCGTGGCCTACGCGCAGTCCATGTATGCGGGGGCGGCCAACGCCAACACGGCCCTGGCCGGCGAGTTTCTGGGAATCCTGGCCGGGGAGACGCCCGCTGAGGTCGAAAGCGGCCTTCTGGCCGCGCGGCGCGTGATCGAGCAGGAGGCCAGCTTCTATTCAGCCAATGATGACGACAGCGTCGTGTATTTCGCGCACTGCATCTCGCGCACGGGCAGCTATCTGTCCGCCTCCTGCGGCATCCCCGAGGGCTCGCCGCTTGCCTACCTCATCGCCCCGCCGCTGGAAAGCGTCTATGCGCTGGACAAGGCGCTCAAGGTGGCACAGGTGCAGGTGTGCGCCTTCTACGGCCCGCCATCGCCGACCAACTTCGGCGGCGCGCTGCTCACCGGCAGCCAGTCGGACTGCCAGGCGGCGTGCGACGCGTTCGCGCGGGCGGTGATCGACGTGGCCGGGCGGCCCATCGAGACGCTTTCGGGAAACCAATGACGTGTTGAGAAAGGAAACGGCCTATGTCAAGCGTGACGGCCCTTGGAATGATCGAAACCATCGGTCTGGTGTCGGCCATCGAGGCCGCGGATGCGGGGCTCAAGGCGGCGCAGGTCCGGCTGTTGGGCACGGATTACGTGCGCGGCGGGCTTGTGATGGTGCGTTTTGAAGGCGAGGTTGCCGCCGTGCAGTCCGCGGTGGATGCGGGCGCGGCGGCCGCGCAGCGCGTGGGCAAGGTGTTCAGCGCGCATGTGATCCCGCGCGCGATGCCGGAGGTGTTTTGCATGCTGGCCTCCGATCCCTCCGTGGGACCAGGCAAGCGCTATCAGGGCGGCTGCGTGAGCTGCGGTGGCTGTGAGGGCGGGCGGCGCGAGCTGCTGGCGATGGAGAAAAAGGAGGTCCCCTCCCTAAAGGAGCTTCGCGCCTGGCGGCTTGCCGATCTCAGGCGGTACGCCCGGGAACTGGAGGGCTTTGAAATGACGCCGGGAGCGATTCGCACCGCGGCCAAGGAGCGGCTTGTGGAGGCGCTGGCGCGTCATCTCGGCTGCGAGGACGGGCGGTAAGCGAAAGGAAAGGGGCCTTCGAACATGCGATACATTACCGAGCAGGAGTTGCGGGACAGCTTTGCGGGAGGCGTTCCGGCGAGCTTTACCCTGCCCGCGGACTGCCGTCTGACGCCATTGGCGGAGCAGTACCTCCGGGAGCTGAAGCTCTACGGCGGCGAAGGGACGCCCAAGGGGCCGAAGCCGGAGCACATGACGCACCTCAACAGCCGGGAGATGGTTGCCAAAACGCATCCACGCATCGTCCTGCGTGGAAAGCTGGACTCGCTCGAAAGCGAGATCCTGGTGGCGATGGTCCCGTGCGATCCCGCATGGCGCGCCCTGCTGGGCGACGCGCTGAAGCTGGTGAGGCAGATTCTGGCCGCCGATGTCAAGGATGCGCCCCTTCCGCCATGGACGCTGGGCGGCATGGGGGCGGAGGAGGTCCACCGGGGTTCCCACCATCCCGAGAACTTCGGCCTGTCCGGCCATCTTCTGCCCGCGCCTGAGCAGGGCATGCTGGCGGCACAGATGAACCGCCTGCGCGCCGCCGCCCGGGAGACGGAGCTTGCCGCCATCGCGGCCTGGCAGGACGGCGTCAGACTTCGCCACGAGGACTGTATTCTGGCGCTGAATCGGCTTTCAAGCTATTTTTATCTTTTGCAGCTTCGCGCCGCGACGGGCGCGCAAGGAAGATAACAGGTCACAGAAAGGGAGAAAGGCATGAAACAGTACATCTATGCACACCGGGGCGCCTCGGGCTATGCGCCGGAAAATACGTTGGAGGCGTTTGAGCTTGCCGCAAAGCAGGGCGCCTACGGCGTGGAACTGGACGTGCACATCACTGCGGACGGCTGTCTGGTGGTCGCCCACGATGAAACCGTCAACCGCTGCTCAAACGGCACCGGCCTCATCGCCGAAATGACCCTGAGCGAGCTCAAAGCCCTGCGCTTTAACAAGACATTCCCCGAATATACCAACGCGACCATCCCAACCTTCCGAGAGGTCCTGCAGCTTCTGGCGCCCACCGGGCTTCATGTGAATGTGGAGCTGAAAAACAGCCTGATTGACTATCCGGACCTCGAGCGCCGCTGCGTGGAGGAAGCCGCGAAGGAAGGTATGCTGGAGCGACTGATCTTCTCGTCCTTTAACCACTACAGCATGCTTCGTCTCAAGGCCCTGGACAAAAGCCTGCGCTGTGGCCTGCTGTACGAATGTACCATGGTCAGGCCCTGGGAGTATGCGGTTTCTCTGGGCATGGACGCGCTTCACCCGCACTTCTCCGAGGTGCTGGTGCCTGGCGGCGAGTGCGAGGCGGCGCATGCGGTGGGCCTTGAGGTCAATCCCTGGACGGTCAACGACGAAAAGAAGCTGAAAGACGTCATTTCCGCCGGCGCGGACCGCATCATCACCAATTACCCCGACCGCGCCTTAAAGCTCCTTGAGCGCTACGGCGTCTGATAGATTGAAAAAGGGACTGCCCGGCGGCAGTCCCTCAGCTTGTCGAAAAAGCTCGCCTGCGGCGATCTTTTCCGACAGGACACGTTTCCCCTGCGCTTTCAGCGCGGCC
>CALVKX010000203.1 GCA_944333375.1 uncultured Eubacteriales bacterium | reverse complement strand
ACAGGCTGGACCGGTCCCGCTTCGTTCGCATATCGCACTCGGAAATCATCAACCTCGGCAAGGCCAGGGGCTTTGACTTGAGCCTGGCCGGCACCATTCGTGTTGCGCTGGAGGACGGTACGGCGGCCTGGGTTTCCCGGCGATACGTCCCCAAGATCCGTCAGGTGCTGGGCATTTAGACAAGGAGGGAACAGCCGTGAAGAAAAAGGCGCTTTTGCGCGGCCTGCTGGGCATCCCGCTGGGCATGGCCATGGGCTACCTGATTACCATTGTCATTTCACTGGGCTGGGGGCAGGGACGGTATGTGGCCTGCATGCCCGAACTGGCCGCGCTGGCGGGAAGCGAGGCGGGAGCGGTGGCCCTGCAGGCTGCGTTGTGCGGCGTGCTGGGCGCCGCGTTTGGCATGTGCTCGCTGATCTGGGAAATGGAGCGCTGGAGCCTTTTGAAACAATCCGCCATCTATTTTGCTGTGACGGCTCTGGTGATGCTGCCTATAGCCTGGGTGTGCGGCTGGATGGAGCACAGTGCGGCTGGAGTAGCTCTTTACACAGGCGTTTTTGTGGGCATCTTCGCAGCGGCCTGGGCGGCGCAATATCTGATGTTACGAGGAAAAATCCGCCGTCTGAACCGGCGGGTACATGGGGAAAACTAACCGAAAAAGGGAGAGCGTCCGCCAAACGCTCTCCCTTTTCGGTGCCTCGTGGTTCAGTCTTCCTTTTTCCAACGTTTGAGCTGCGGAAAGAAGCCGAGCATCCGCGAGGACGCCTCCGCTTCGGTCATGCCCGGATGGCTTTGGGCCATGATGGGCGCACAGAAATCGATCATCTCCTGCATGGTGCACTCACGGGTGAAGGCTCCGTTCTGGTAGCAGTAGGTGCAGTACTCGGGATTGGGGGTGCCGTCCTTCTCGGTGCCCAGCTCCTGCGGGGCGCCGGTGAGGGGCATGCCGCAGCTTTGACAAAACGTCTGTTCCAATGCTTCCGCCTCCTGTTCGTCTGGTTGATCCTCCGGGGGACAGGCATAGGATAGCACCTCAAACCTGACATCCTGTGTCAGGTTTGCACCCTGCGGCAAATCTTTTTGATAGCGTTCAGAGGCCGTCCGCGCAAAGCAGGCGAGTCCCCTGCGCACCTGCGGCGGGGAGAGCACCTCGACCGCCCCGCCAAAGGAGAGCAAATAGCCGTACAGCCATCCGTCCCCCAGCGGCATGCGCGCGGTCACGGTGAGAGAGCCGTCCTCGCCGGCCCGTATGGATTCGCTGGCAAACTCGTCATATACGCGAAAGGCCGCCCCCGCCGGGAAGCGCAGCCTGACCTCGCACTCGGTGAGGCCGCCGGCCGCGGGCTCGATGGGCGGAGGAGCGAGCGTTTCAAAAAAGCGCTCCTGCGTCACGCGCAGGCCGCACATGCGCGTGAGCTTGAAGGTGCGCCATGCCTGACGCTCCAGGCATACCGCCTGCAAATACCAGGCCGAGGACTTGAAGCACAGGCGGCCCGGCCGGACGCGCCGGGGCCGCAGACCGCCCGCGCCCGCATATTGAAAGGCCAGCACCCGTTTTTCCAAAATGGCCCTGCGGATCACCTCAAAGCGCGTGTCCCGCCTCCCGCCCTGACCCCAGCGATCCAGATCGACCGAAAGCCAGTCCGCCTCGGGCGCGCGAAACAGCGCGCCCAGCTTCTGCAAAAGGGCCGCGCTGTCGCCGGTGGCGCTGGACAGCGCCTTGACCGCCAGCATCAGCCGCTCCTGCTCGGACGCGCTCATCAGGGCGCGGTCCAGCACAAAGCCGTCCATCAGCGCTATGCCTCCGCCCTGCCCCTGCCCGGTGGAAATGGGCACGCCGGCCTGGCACAGGGCCTCCACATCGCGGTAGATGGTGCGCACCGACACCTCCAGCCGGCGCGCCAGCTCCGGCGCGGTGAGGCGTCCCCCGCTCATCAGCTCGTAGACAATCTGAAACAGCCGGCTCGATTTCAAGACGCCGCGCCTCCTTCCCCGGCCATTGTATCACGTCCGGCCGATTATGAACAAATGTTGAATTCAAATGAGAAAATTTTAAAAGCCCTTGACAAACCCGGGTGGGTGGCATATGATATGCATGTGTTAGCACTCGACCCTAACGAGTGCTAACAACCAGAGAAGCGGGAGGTGGCAAGAATGGCGATGGACGCACGGAAATTCCGTATTTTGCAGGCGATCATCGACGACTACATCTTGACCGCCATTCCTGTGGGCAGCCGGACCATCTCCAAAAAGTACGAGATGGGGCTGAGCTCGGCCACCATCCGCAACGAGATGAGCGATCTGGAGGAGTTGGGCTATCTGGACCAGCCGCACGTGAGCGCGGGGCGCATCCCAAGCGCCAAGGCGTACCGACTGTATGTGGACCAGCTTCTAAAGAACGGGGCCATCCGCACCGGCGACGCGGCCGATGTGCGCGCCTACTTTACCAACCGCGCGCAGCAGATGGAGGACGTCATCAGCCGGGCGGCGCAGGTGCTCTCGGGGCTGACGCACTACACCTCGCTGGTGATGAGCCCCAAGGGCGCGGAGCTTCGCATCCGCACATTGCAGCTCGTCCCGGTCAGCAGCCAGAGCGCGCTGCTGGTCGTCGTCACCGACGGCGGCATCATGCGCGACTCCATCATCCGCGTGGGAAACGACCTGGACGCCGATGCGCTCTACGCCGTCAGCCGCACGCTGACCGAGCGCCTGAGCGGGCATACGCTGAGCGAGGCGCTCAGCCTGATCCGGGAAACCGAGCGCGACATGCGCGCCGAGCGCCAGGTGCTCAGCGGCGTGGCGGAGTTTCTCGACGCGGTGGAGGGCGAGGGCGGCAAGGCAAAGCTCACCTTGGGCGGCGCCAGCAACATCCTCAACTTCCCGGAGTATTCGGACGTGGAGAAGGCCAAGTGCTTCCTGAGCGTTCTGGAGACGAAGGAGAAGCTGCTCAAGCTCATGGAGGATCACGGCGAGATGGCCTTTACGGTCCGTATCGGTCCGGAGACCGGCATCCCTGAGCTGGAGGACTGCTCGCTGGTGACGGCCACCTACCGCCTGAGCGACAACACCCATGGCACCATCGGCGTCATCGGGCCCACGCGCATGCAGTATGGGCGGGTGCTCAGCATACTGAGCGCCATGGGCAAGCAGCTCACCGACCTGCTCAGGCAGGACAAGGAGTGACAGACAATGGCAAAGAAGAAAAGAAAGCAAAGAGGGGACAACATGCAGGACGTTACGCAAAAGCCGCTGAACGGCGAGGCGGAGGAGGCCGTGGAAACCATGGAAGCGGCCGTCGAGACCGCGGTGGACGCCGAGGCCGCGCATGAGCAGGCCAGGGAGGAGATGGCTGGGGACACCGCCGCCGCCGAGGCTGCCGAGGCGCTGGCTGCCGCCCTGGCCAAGCAGGAGGAGTACCTGAACATGGCCCAGCGCGTGCAGGCGGATTTTGAGAACTACCGCCGCCGCAACCAGAACGTCCGCAAGGAGGCTTTTGACGACGGGGCGCGGGCGTTTGCCACGACGCTTCTGCCGGTTCTGGACAATCTGGAGCGCGCCATCGCCGCCTCCGGCGAGGGAGATTCCCTCAAGAGCGGGGTGGAAATGGTGCTTCGGCAGATGTGCGAGGCGTTTGAAAAGCGCGGCATCACCGCCATCGACCGGCGGGGCGAGAAGTTCGACCCCAATCTCGAAAACGCGGTCATGCAGGGCGCGCCGGAGGACGGCGAGCCGGGCACGGTCTGCGAGGTCCTGCTCAAGGGCTATCAGATGGAGGGCGCGGTGCTTCGCCACGCGATGGTGAAGGTCGTTCCCGAATGACGGCCCCCTTTTCCCCGGCAAGCGGCCAGGCCGCTTTACATAGATTCAAAACCGACAATGACCAAATCTGCGCATACGCGCAAGCATTTTGAGGAGGATAAAGCATATGTCTAAGATCATCGGTATCGACCTTGGTACTACCAATAGCTGTGTGGCCGTCATGGAAGGCGGCGAACCCACCGTCATCCCCAACGCCGAGGGCGCGCGCACCACGCCTTCCGTGGTCGCCTT
>CALVKX010000202.1 GCA_944333375.1 uncultured Eubacteriales bacterium | reverse complement strand
CGCACGCAGGACTTCCTGCGCAAGGTCCTCTGACCACCAGGGCTGACGCCCTGGACCCAACTCCGCCGGAGGGTGTAGGTGTCGTGGCGGGCTCCCCGCGACCGGGGCTGACGCCCTGGACCCAACTCCGCCGGAGGGCGTAGGTGTCGTGGCGGGCTCCCCGCGACCGGGGCTGACACCCTGGACCCAACTCCGCCGGAGGGCGTAGGTGGCGGGGCGGGCTCCCCGCGGCCAGGGCTGACGCCCTGGACCCAACTCCGCCGGAGGGTGTAGGTGGCGGGGCAGGCTCCCCGCGACCGGGGCTGACGCCCTGGACCCAACTCCGCCGGAGGGCGTAGGTGGCAGGGCAGGACGTTTTTTGCGCAAACAACAGCGAATCCCTGCCGGGCAGGCGGCGAGCGCAGTGTTGAACTGCGTGCCTTGTCCGGCGGGGATTTTTCATGCGCAGGGAAATCATCCTTTTGCAGCCGGTTTCGTCGGCCCTTTTGGGCAGGAGCGCCGTCGGATGGGAGCGCGTGAGCGCTATCCCCCTGAATTTCCCAAAATTCTTGAAAAAAATCCCCGCAAAAAGAGTTTACAAGTCGCGCAAAGCTGTGCTATAATTCAAAAGTTGGAGTATGCCGGGAGCCGTGGGCGGCTGCATGCGCTCAAAAGGCGCGTGACCACGGGCCGGGCGGAAACATCATCACTGACAAAGCGCGGCCCATGAGGCCGTGCGGGGGCTTGGGATGCGCTTCGCTCTCTCTACGCGGACGCGTCCAACTTCAAGAGCCCCTCCGGCTCAAGAGAGCACATTACATGGAGGTGTAACCACACATGGCACGTATTGCGGGCGTAGACCTGCCCAGGGAAAAGCGTGTGGAGATCGGCCTGACCTACATCTTCGGCATCGGCCTGGCCACGTCCAAGCAGATCCTCGCCGAGACCGAGATCAACCCCGATACCCGCGTCAAGGACCTCAGCGAAAACGAAGTCAGCAAGCTTCGTGAGTACATCGAGCATCACGTCAAGGTCGAGGGCGACCTTCGCCGTGAGGTGTCCCTCAACATCAAGCGCCTGGTGGAGATCGGCTGCTACCGCGGCGTGCGCCACCGCCGCAACCTGCCCGTCCGCGGACAGAACACCAAGAACAACGCGCGTACCCGCAAGGGCCCCAAGCGCACCATCGCGGGCAAGAAGAAAGCCACCCGTTAACCAGACGCAAAGTATGCTGATTCGGCATGGAGGGATGAACAAACATGGCACCCAAGCAAAAGCTTAAGAAGGTAACGCGCAAGCGCCGTGAGAAGAAGCTCGTGGAGCGTGGCGCCGCGCATATCCGTTCTTCCTTTAACAATACCATCGTGACTTTGACCGACACCAACGGCAACGCCCTCAGCTGGGCCAGCGCCGGCGGCCTGGGCTTCCGCGGAAGCAAGAAGTCCACGCCTTTCGCCGCGCAGATGGCCGCCGAAACCGCCGCCAAGGCCGCCATGGAGTTTGGCCTCAAGACTGTCGAGGTCTATGTCAAGGGCCCCGGTTCCGGGCGTGAGGCCGCCATCCGCAGCCTGCAGGCCGCGGGTCTGGAAGTCAACATGATTAAAGACGTTACACCCATTCCGCACAACGGATGCCGTCCGCCCAAGCGTAGAAGAGTGTAAGGATTTCGAGGAGGTACAATCAACATGGCAAGATATACCGATTCCGTGTGCCGTATGTGCCGCCGCGAGGGCACCAAGCTCTTCCTCAAGGGCGAGAAGTGCTTCTCGTCCAAGTGCGCGCAGCAGAACCGCCCCACCCCTCCGGGCCAGCATGGACAGGCCCGGCAGCGCAAGGCGAGTGAGTACGGCCTCCAGCTTCGTGAAAAGCAGAAAGCCCGCCGCGCCTATGGCCTGATGGAAGGCCAGTTCAAGCGCACCTTTGTCCGTGCTACCGGCATGAAGGGAATCACCGGCGACAACCTGCTCCAGCTCCTGGAGCTGCGCCTGGACAACGTCGTCTACCGCAGCGGCCTCGCCGCCAGCCGCGCTCAGGCCCGTCAGCTCGTCTGCCACGGCCTGATGACCGTCAACGGCAGGAAGGTGGACATCCCCTCCTATACCGTCAAGCAGGGCGATGTGATCGGCGTGAAGTCCACCAAGAAGGACATCGCTCTCTTTAAGGCCGCCAAGGAAGGCTCCGGCCGCGTGGTGCCCAAGTGGCTGACCACCGACCTGGAAAACCTCACCGCTACCGTCGCCGCGCTTCCGCAGCGTGATGACGTTGATCTGACCCTGCAGGAAAACATGATCGTCGAGTTCTACTCTCGTTAGGATGAGGCGTTACTCCCTCAACCCAATGGCTTAAAACAGGAGGGTAAAACGAATGATCGAAATCGAAAAGGCGCGCATCGACTGTGCGGAGCTCAGCCCGGACGGCACCTATGGCAGGTTTGTCATAGAGCCCCTGGAGCGCGGCTTTGGCAACACGTTGGGCAATGCCCTGCGCCGCGTGCTGCTTAGCTCGCTGCCCGGCGTGGCTGTGACCAGCATCAAGATCGAGGGGATTCAGCATGAGTTCTCCACCGTCCCCGGCGTTACCGAGGACGTGAGCGAATTGATCCTGAACCTCAAGACCTTGTCTGCCAAGCTGTATTCCGATCAGCCCAAGACCGTCATGCTCGATGTGAAGGGCCCCGCCGAGGTCAAGGCCAAGGACATCGCCATCGATGACGAGCTTGAGTTCATCGATCCCGAGATGCATATCGCCACCCTCAACGAGGATGCCCACCTGCAAATGACGCTGACCATCGACAAGGGCCGCGGGTACGTGAGCGCGGAAAAGAACAAGTACCCCAACATGCCCATCGGTGTGATTCCCATCGACTCCATCTTCACCCCCATCCGCAAGGTCAACTACACGGTGACCGATACCCGCGTGGGTCAGATCACCGACTATGACAAGCTGACCCTGGAGGTGTGGACCAACGGCAGCGTCCAGCCCGACGAGGCCATCAGCCTCGCCGCCAAGATCCTGACCGAGCATCTCAGCCTCTTTGTCAGCCTGACCGATCAGGTGACCACCATTTCCTTCACCGACCAGGAGGACGACAAGAAGGAAAAGGTGCTGGAGATGACCATCGAGGAGCTGGACCTGAGCGTGCGCGCCTACAACTGCCTCAAGCGCGCGGGCATCAACACCGTCGCCGAGCTGGTCCAGCGCAATCAGGAGGACATGATGAAGGTGCGCAACCTCGGCCGCAAGAGCCTTGAGGAAGTCGAGCAGAAGCTCGAAGCGCTCAACCTCTCCCTGCGCCCCAGCGACGAATAACCGACCGATTCCCTAAAAGGAGGATAACATACCATGGCACAACGGAAACTGGGCCGTACTGCCGATCAGCGCAAGGCGCTTTTGCGCAATCAGGTGACCAACCTGATTTGGTATGGCCGCATCGAGACGACCGAGGCCCGCGCCAAGGAAGTGCGCCGCGCCGCCGAGCGCCTGATTACGCTTGCGGTCAACGAGTGCGATAACACCGTGGAAGTCACCAAGGAGACCCACAACGACAAGGGCCAGCTCGTGACCCTCAGCGTCGTCAACGACGCCCCCAGCAAGCTGCATGCCCGCCGCCTGATGATGAGCTACCTCTATGAGCTCAAGGACGTGCAGCGCAAGGACGAGGACAAGTCCGACTGGAAGGAGCGCACCAAGGACGTCAAGTATCCCGTGGTGGAGAAGCTCTTCCGCGAGTATGGCCCCAAGTTCAAGAAGCGCAACGAGGAAAAGAAGTGCGCCGGCGGCTACACCCGTATCTATAAGCTCGGGCCCCGCCGCGGCGACGCCGCCGAGATGTGCGTCATCGAGATCATCTGAGATGGAAACAAAGGCCCCGCCTGCTTGCAGGCGGGGCCTCAGCTTGTCGAAAAAGCTCGCCTGCGGCGATCTTTTCCGACAGGACACGTTTCCCCTGCGCTTTCAGCGCGGCCGGGGAAACGCGCAGGGAAACCTTGCGTAGCAAGGTTCAGACCGTTGACAAAAGCGAGTCAACGGTCATTTTTCATAAGGAAAAACGAATAAGCATGTCGAATATATAAATGT
>CALVKX010000201.1 GCA_944333375.1 uncultured Eubacteriales bacterium | reverse complement strand
GGAGGAGCAGCGGCGGATGTTTGGCGATGCGATCGTGGACCATGAGAAAATCGCCATCAACGACGCCTTTGACCCTGAGCAGTTCGTGCACGTGTGCACGCTGCCCTCGGGCGCTGACTTCAACGTCAACCGCCTGGCCGTGGACTGTGACCTGCTGGTGACGGAGGGCTTTATCGAGCCGCACTTCTTCGCCGGCTTCTCCGGCGGGCGCAAGAGCATCCTGCCGGGCATCTGCTCGCAGGAGACGGTCAACGAAAACCATAGCTACAAGGCGATTGCCAGCCCCTATTCCAACACCGGCATCCTCGAGCACAACCCCATCCATGAGGACATGATCTTCGCTGCCCGCGCCGTGAACGTGCAGTTCATCTTCAACGTCGCGCTCGACGGGGCAAAGAAGGTCATTGCCGCATGGGCGGGCGATCTGGAGGAGGCGCACGCGCAGGGCGTGGCCTTCATCCGTCAGTGGTCCCAGTGCCCGGGTATCACCGGCGACATCGTCGTCACCAGCAACGGCGGCTATCCGCTGGACCAGAACCTCTACCAGAGCCCCAAGGCTGTGGCCACCGCCGAGGCCTGCGCGGGCGAGGACGGCGTCATCATCATGTGCTGCAGTTGCTTTGACGGCATGGGCGGCTCCCATTTCGCCAGGCTCATCACCCTGGGCACGGTGGAAGAGATCGACGCCTACCTCTCCAAAATTCCGCCCAAGGAGACCATTCCCGAGCAGTGGTGCCCGCAGATCTATGCGCGCATCCTCAAAAAGCACCCCGTGATTCTGGTCACCACCTACCTGGACCATGACGAGGTGCGCAAGGCCAACATGATTCCCGCTTCAACGCCCGACGAGGCGTTGGAGATCGCATACGCCATGAAGGGGAAGGACGCCAGCGTAGTTGTCATTCCCGACGGGGTGAGCGTGCTCGCCGTCAAGGAATGACCGCCATGCCAATTCGCGCAGGAAAGGAGTGAGCATCCCATGGAACCCAGAATTGCGTTGAAGGTGACGGACAAGGATAACGTGGCCACGATCTTTGCCAACGGCATAACCGACGGCACGGAAGTGGAGATCCGCGACAAGAAAGGAAATTCCGAGCCGGTCACCGTCCGGGGCGACGTGCCCTACGGCCACAAGATCGCCGTGCGCGATATTCTCAAGGGCGAGCTGATCGTCAAATACGGCGAGGAAATCGGCGTGGCGACAAAGAACATCGCCAGGGGCGAATACGTGCATGTGCACAATCTCGACAGCATGCGCGGACGCGGCGATCTGCAAAGGGAGGAACAATGACGATGGAGTTTATGGGATACCTGCGGCCTGACGGCAAGGTCGGCAGCCGCAATTACGTCGGTGTGATCCCCAGCGTGACCTGCGCCAACGACGTGGCTCAGGCCATCTGCCGTCAGGTGCAGGGGACGGTCACGTTCCTGCACCATCAGGGCTGCTGCCAGATGCCCCCGGACCTCGAGCGCGTGACCGACACGCTCATCAGCCTGGGCCACAGCCCCAACCTCGCCGCCATCCTCATCGTGAGCCTGGGCTGCGAGGGCACGGACCATGAGCGCATGTATGACGAGCTGTGCAGGACCGGCAAGCATGTGGAGATCATCCACATCCAGGAGCTGGGCGGCGTGAGCAAGGCCATCCAGGCCGGCACGGACATCGCGCGCAGGATGGTCATCGAGGTCAGCGCCCTCCAGCGCCAGCCGGTGGACATCTCCAACGTCATCATGTCCATCAAGTGCGGCGCGTCCGACACCACCAGCGGCATGGCGTCCAACTGCGTCATCGGCTATGTGGCGGACAAGCTGGTGGACCTGGGCGCGACGGTGATCTTCGGCGAGACGACGGAGTTTCTGGGCGGCGAACACCTCCTGGCCCGCCGTGCGGTCAGCAAGGAGGTAGGGGACAAGATCTATGAGATCGTCACCGCCATGGAAAACCGGGCCAAGAGCATCGGTTGCGACATGCGCAAGGGCCAGCCCACGCCCGGCAACATCGCCGGCGGCCTGTCCAGCATCGAGGAAAAGAGCCTGGGCGCGATCGTCAAAAGCGGCACCCGCCCCATCCAGGGCGTGATGGACTACACCGAGCATGTCACGAACCACAAGGGCCTGTGGATCAAGGACACCCCCGGCCGCGAGCCGGAGATCCTCACCGGCATGGCCGTGACGGGCGCGCAGTTCATGATGTTCTCCACCGGCCGGGGAGCGCCCCAGGGCTTCCCCAGCATGCCGGTCATCAAGATCTGCGGCAACCCCAACACCTACCGGCGCATGGAGGAGGACATGGACGTAAACGCCGGGCTCATCATCACCGGCGAAAAGAGCATCGAGCAGGTGGGCGAGGAGGCCTTTGGCAAGATGCTGCGCGTGCTCAGCGGCGAAATGACCAAGAACGAGGCCATTCAGTACTTCAGCGCAATCGATATTCATTGCCTGGGACCGGTTATCTGAATTCATCAATGCATACAAAGGAGAGACGATTATGAACCCTATCATCGCCATGCTCATCGGCATCGTCGTGATGTTGGTACTGGTCATCTTCACGAGAATGCACGCTTTCCCGACCCTGATTATCTCCGCCGTGCTCATCGCGGTCCTCTCCGGAAATTATCTTCTGGTGGGTACCGGCAATGAGGGAGGCAACCTCCTGAGCGTCGCCATCAGCACCGTCACATCGGGCTTTGGCAGCACCATGGCCAGCATCGGCATCGTCATCGGCTTTGGCTGCATCATGGGCATCTTCCTGGAGAAAAGCGGCGCGGCCAAGCGCATGGCCATCACCATCCTGCGCATCGTGGGCGTCAAGCGCGCGGACGTGGTGCTGGGCCTGACCGGCTTCGTGGTCTCCATCCCCGTCTTCTGCGACTCCGGCTTCGTGATTCTTTCCTCCCTGGCCAAGGAATTCTCCCGCCTGACCAAGAAATCCATGGTCGGCCTGGGCGGCATCCTGGGCATGGGCCTG
Organism: uncultured Eubacteriales bacterium; assembly: GCA_944333375.1. The sequence continues at coordinate 1,092 of CALVKX010000201.1, read as the reverse complement.
TATATCACGCACTTCATGGTTCCGCCTACCCCGGGCCCCCTCGCCGTGGTCAGCACCTTCCAGCTTGAGGGCATCGCCATCGATCTGGGCATGTTCATCATCTATGGACTTCTGATCTCTATCCCGCTGTTCATCTTCGCGGTGTTCCTCTTCCGCTGGTTCGGCAAGAAGCATCCCGAGCTCGTTGTGCCCTACGAGATCGACCGCAGCAAGTACACCCCCGCCCAGCTGGCCGTGCTCGACCGCATCGACGCCAAGCTCAAGGCCGGCAAGGAGCTGGAGAACTCCGACTTTGAGGAGCTGCTCAGCACCGAGAAGCTGCCGGGCGCCGGCATCTCCTTCACCATTCTGCTGCTGCCCGTGATCCTGATTCTGTGCAACACCCTTGTCAGCCAGACTGCCCTGAGCGGCATGCTCTTCGGCCAGATCATCACCTTCCTGGGCAACCCCGTCATCGCCCTGTTCATCTCCCTGTGCCTGGGCGCTTTCGTCCTGGCCGGCAAGATGGACAAGAAAAGCGTTATCAACATGATGAACGACGCCTGTAAGGACGCCGGCCCCATCGTCCTCATCACCGCCGCTGGCGGCGCGCTGGGCGCCGTCATCAAGGCTACCGACGCGGCCGGTCTGATGGCTGACGGCATCGTCGCCGCCGGCATCCCCGCCATCCTCGTACCCCTCATCATCGGCGTCATCATGCGCTTCCCGCAGGGCTCCGGCACCACGGCCATGATTACCGGCTCGGCCATCATCGCTCCCATGCTTGCCACCCTGGGCATCAACCCCTACCTGGCCGGCCTGGCGCTGTGCTTGACCACCATGTGCCCCTCCTACCTCAACGACAGCTATTTCCACGTCGTGACCAACTTCAGCGGCATGGACATCAAGACCAGCCTCAAGACCTGGTCCGTGGGCACCATCCTTGTGCCGATCTTTGGCTCGGTCATCATCTGCATCCTCAACATCTTCATCCATTAAACCCGTGATAGCAGAGGCGGACAAGCGATGCTTGTCCGCCTCAGTTTGTCGAAAAAGTCCGCCCACGGCGGCCTTTTCCGCCAAATGCTTAAGAAATGTTTGCGCCCAGGGGCG
>CALVKX010000200.1 GCA_944333375.1 uncultured Eubacteriales bacterium | reverse complement strand
TCTCCGTGACGCCGGTTTCCATGCTTCTTCTCTTTATTTCTCCTGGCCTTGTGCAACAAACCCGTCTCTGCCGCCCCTGGTCAGCCGTTGGGCTCGGGCGAACGGGGGGAGGTAGCGTTGAGAATCTCGCCGGTCTTGCCGTCAAGCTCGACCCGCCAAAGGACCTCATGGGTGTCTTTGAAGCAGAGGTAGAAGCTCCAGTAAACGGGCTCCGTGTAGCCCTGGCGGTAAAAGCCGGGATAGAGGTCCACCTCATCGGCGGAAACGCTGTCTCGGCCAAGGGCCTTGGCATAGGCGTCCAGCACGATTTGCTGGGCCTGCTCAAGCGGCAGGTCGCCTTCGCCGGGCAAAATGTAGTAATGGTCGTGGCTGCCCAGGTACTGCTCCTCAAGCTGGCCATACCATGCCTTGTCCTCCAGCGACCAGAATTCCAGGGCTGCGCCCGCGTATTTGTCCTGCATGGCCTCCAGCAGACGCGAATAGTTGCGGCTGTTGTCGTACTGGACGCGCGTCATGCTGTCGAAGCGGTCGGGCAGCAGGTCGTAGAGCAGCCCCTCGGCCGAATCGGAAAGCGCGGCGTCGTCCAGGAGCATGAACATGCCCTGATCGTCGAGCGTGACATGAAGCCAGGTATCGAGCTGGCCCAGGACCGTGACGTCGGTTCCGTCGCGAGCCAGGAGGGATATATCGGACTCGCGGGTGTTGAGGGTGTAAAGGGTGGTGTAGCCGGTTTCCTCGCCAGCGGCGAGAGCGGCTGTGGGAAGCGCGTCCAGGGGCTTTTCATAGACCAGGTCGCGCAGCGGCACCCAGCCCATGATGCCGGAGGTTTCCCCGTCTCCGGCGATGAGGACGCAGGCCCAGTTGGGCTGCCCCTCCTCGCAGTTCCAGGCCGGGAGGGCGCTGCTTTCGCATAGCTCGACGATGGTGACGGGCGTGCCGTTGAGGTAGATGCCCATGGGAACGTTGTAATCGTTGGCGCTCGGCGCCGATAGGAGGATGGTTCCGTTTCCCTGAACGGCATGCACCCATGCGTCCGTGCGCTCAGTCGCAGCGTCGTTCTCGATCATGGCCAGCGCGCCGCCACACAGAACGGTCAGGGCCAGGGCGCAGGCACACAGCACCGCGCCGGTGCGGCGGCGGCCCTCCATGATGGACCAGATGCGGCGCTTCATGCCGTTGCGGCCGCCATAGAAGGACGTGCACAGGGCCGTCCTGGCGCGCGCCTGCCGGCGGATGACGCGCAGGATGGTCTCGGAATAGAAGCGGCGCTCCTCCGCGTCCGCGCGGGCCGTCACATGGCTGTCGCAGGACGCCTCCTGATAGAAGCAAAGCGAGCGTCCCGCCGCCCAGATGACGGGGTTGTACCAGTGCAGGGCGTAGGCCAGCACCAGCGCGGCCTTGACCAGGAGATCGCCGCGCCTCAGATGGGTCAGCTCATGCCTGAGCACCAGCGCCAGCTCGTCCGCGGTGAGCTCCTCGTCGGGCAGGAGAATCACGGGATGCACCAGACCCATGAGCATGGGGCTGGACACCGTGGGGCACAGGCAGAGCTCCACCCGGCGGCGGATGTTCATGTCCGCGAGGCAGGCTTCCAGCGTGGCGGCGTAGTCCCCGGCCCTGCAGGGCGTGCGCCAGCGGCGCACGGTGCGCGCAAAGCGCACATGGCTCACCGTGGCCAGCGCCAGCACCGCCGCGGCGCCCGCGAGCCATGCATAGCCCAGCACCGAGAGCCAGTCCACCGGCGCGGACCGCGGGGCAGGAGCCATTACGCCCGTCTCAGCGCGGAGGGGCTGCGCCGGCTGCATTTCAGCCGTCTCAGGCACGGCGTAGACCGGCGCGGCGCTCTGCGTCACAGCGGGGCGCGCCAGCGCCTGCGGCAGCGTTACCGTCATCAGAGGCCGGGGCGCAAGCAGGCCGAAGGGAATCAACAGCCCCACCAGCAGCACCAGCCATACGCGGTATAGCCCGCGGGGGCCGTAGCGCCGCCTGAGCAGCGGAAGAAGCGCCAGATAGGCCAGCGCCAGCACTGAAAGGCCGGCGCCCGTGCACGCCATCGTTAAAAACCAGCTCTTCATCCCCGCTCGCCCCCCTTCTGCCGCTCCAGCCACCGGCTCAGCTCGTCCAGGTCACTCTCGCTCAGGCGCTCGCTTTCCAGCGCGGTCAGCAGGCTCTTAAAGCTGTTTCGGTGATACCGTTCCACGAAATTCTCCGTTTCCATCCGCAGGTATTCTTCCCGCGTGATGAGAGGATAAAACGCCCGCTCGCGCCCGCTCCCCCGTTCCGCTCGCAGGAAGCCGCGCTCGGTCAGGCGGGCAAAGAGCGTGACCACGGTCTGGATCTTCCATCCACGCTCCCGCCCGAGCGCCTCCATGACCATGACGGTCGTCACGGGCGGCTCGCGGTCCCAGATATAGGTCATGATCTCAAATTCGGTATCGGGCAAACGCTGTGATTTCATTTGGGTTTCCCCCTTTGCGTTTTCGTAAGACGGCATGTATTACAGACAGTCTTATAATACACGACGTCTTACAGGCTGTCAACCCCCTGCCCCAAAAATTCTTACTTGTAACAAGCGGTTGACATTTTATAAGACATGGTGTAGTATGTTATTGACGGCAGGAAACAGACAGATCAACACAGGAGGGAAAATCGAATGAACGGAGCTTTCAAACGCCATATGGGGCGCTTTCTGGCGGCCCTGATGCTGATGCTGCTGCTCTGTCCCGCCGCCCTGGCGGACGAGCAGACCGCCGACACCTGGTACTTCGGCGGCGAAGGACAGGATATGGTTTATAACGCGACCCCGCTTCCCAACGGCTGCCTGCTGCTCAACGGCTACACCCACCCCTCGCGGGCCGGGCAGGCAGGCACGGCCAGCCGGCAGACGCGGGCCTGGCTTTTGTGCCTTAACCCGGACATGAGCATCGCCTGGGAGGTGATCGACACCGCGGAGGGCACCACCCGCTACGTGGTGCCGCAGGTGCTGCCGGACGGGCGCATCTCCGTATTGTACTACAACAGCCCCAGCCAGGTGACCGAGGAGGTGGCGATCCGCTACTTCACGCAGGACGGCGAGCCGGCGGGCGAGACGCCGCTTCCCGCGGAGCCGCCCTTCGAGCTTCCGGGCGACCGCTGCGCGGACGGCTATCTCTTCACGATCACCGACACGGGCTCCGTGTTTGCCAACGAAAGCGGGCTGCACAGCCTGCCGCCCGAGCAGGAGATCGCCTTCATCGGCAAAAGCACCGATTCGGTGCTGGCAACCGGGGACGGTCAGATCATCGTGGGCACCAGACGAGGCGCGCAGCGCCGCGCCGCCGTAGCATACATCGACGCGGAGGGGAACGAACGCTGGTGCTTTTCGCCGGATGAATATGCCCAAGGGGTTTTTGCCTGTCCGTTCCTGCTTGAGGACGGCAGCCTGATCTTCAGTTGGAGCCTGCAGGCTTCCGGCACCGGCGAAACCGCGCAGATGCGCATCCTGTGTCTGGACGAAAACGGCTCGCTTTTATGGGAGCGTCCCATGCCTGCCGACCTGGGTCCGGACTTCACCCCAGTGGACGACGGTTACGTCTTTTGCCGCTACTGGCTGGAAAAAACGTACATGCGCGTACGCTTCACACAGGTGGACCCCAACGGCCGGGTGACCGGGATCTGGGAGGCTGAGCCGCGTCAGGAGAGCGGCTTTGGAGAGCAGCTGTTCACCTGGAACGGCGGCGTATGGCTGCTGACGAACGTCGAGCGCCTGTCCAAGCGCGAAAACGACCGGCAGGAAGCCTCGGAGCTGCAGGACGTGGCGCTAATCCGCATGAACGCATGCGAGCCCGTCGCAGAGTAAGGCGCGCCGCCGCATCATCGCCACAACAAGCCAAGAGAAGGGCCCGTCAAAGCGCAACCGCCTTGACGGGCCCTTCCCTGTTGCGGCCCCTATCGGGCTTCTTCCTTCAGATCCGCCGTGCCGCCGGGCGTCAGCACGACGGCATCCTCCCAAAGTGGCCCCGCATCTGCGCCCGTTCCCTCAGGGACGGCATACACCAGGGCGGGCAGGCTTTCCAGCGCGGGCAT
>CALVKX010000199.1 GCA_944333375.1 uncultured Eubacteriales bacterium | reverse complement strand
TAAGGCTTTGGGGCTCTGCCCCAAACCCCGGCAGGGGGATGATCCCCCTGCACCCCGCACTTTGTCAGCAGCCTGAAACGCCCGGGCGATCAACTCGCCCGGGCGTTTTTCGGTTGCGCCGCGCCTTGGGATGGGGTACAATAGAATCAGAGAGGAGACGCCCTCAGAGAAAATCCGGGCGTCCCGAAAAAGGAGGTATCCATGACCCTGCCTCAGATCCCTCAGGCGCTGCGCGAGATGGCGGAGGGCTACGTCGCCATGAAATGCCGCTACCAGTCCGCGTTGCGCGAAGTCCGAACGAAGCTGGAGATCCTTGACGACGAGTTTCAGATGCGCCATAGCCGCAATCCCATCCACCACATGGAGAGCCGCATCAAAAGTCCGCAGAGCATCGCCCAGAAGCTCAGGCGCAAGGGCCTGTCTGTTTCCTGCGAGGCTGCAATGGACAATCTCAACGACATCGCCGGCATCCGCGTCGTGTGCGCCTATCTCAACGATACCTATACCATCGCCGGCCTGCTCACCGGGCAGGACGATATCGAGCTGGTCCAGACCCGCGATTATATCGCCTCGCCCAAGCCCAACGGCTACCGAAGCCTTCACCTGATCGTGCGGGTGCCGGTGTTCCTCAGCGAGGGAAAGCTCCTTTTGCCCGTGGAGGTGCAGATCCGCACCATCGCCATGGATTTCTGGGCGAGCCTGGAGCACCAGCTCCGCTACAAGGAGGCCGCGCACGTGCCCGAGGAGCTCAACCATCAGCTCCTGAGCGCGGCCAACCGCATCGCAGAGCTGGACGGGGATATGCAGCATATCCACGACCAGATGGCCGCCCTGTCCAACCGCATCAGCGATCTGAAATAAGCAGCTCATAGAAACCGCCTCCCCCGCGCATACTGCCAGGGGAGGCGGTTTTTTTGATCGGTTTTCTTTTCAGCGTCATCGCGGGCGCGGCCATGAGCGTCCAGGGAGTGATGAACACCCGCCTGCAGGAGCGCGTGGGCCTGTGGGAAGCCAACGCCTACGTGCAGGGCACGGCCTTTGCGCTCTCTCTGGTGGTGATGTGGCTGTTTGGCACGGGCAACCTCGGCGCCCTCTCCGCCGCGCCAAAAGGTTATCTCCTCGGCGGCGCGCTGGGCCTGGTCATCACGGTCACGGTCATGCTGGCCATCAAGGGGCTGAATGTGACGGTGGCCGTGTCGGCCATTTTGATCTCCCAGCTTCTGGTGGCGGCGCTCATCGACGCCTTCGGCTGGATGGGACAGGAGAAGGTGGCCATGGGAGTGAAGCAATTTGTGGGCCTGGCGCTCATGCTGGGCGGCGTGGTGCTCTTTAAGCTTCGTTAGCCTCGACCTGTGGGCCGTCCAGCAGCAGGGTGGTCATGTCGCTGAGCTGGTTGACCGCCTCGCTGAGCGAGGTGAGCGTTTCGCTCACCTGCTGTCCGCTGGCCAGCTTGGCGTCATAGGTTTCGATGATGGCGTAGATGGCGTCAAAGACGCTCTGGTCATAGAGACGGCCGATCTCGCCGTACATGCCGACGTTGAGGTCGTTGAGGACCTCCACCCCGTGCACATACTGACGGACCTTGCCCAGCATGGCCGAGGTCGAGCTTGCGCCCAGGCGGCTGAGGGAATTGACGCTGCTGACGGCGCGCTGCACCTCGCTGCGCAGCCGGGAATTGCGCTGCGCCTCAAAATTGCTTTCGTTGATGCCGCCCACGCCCGCGATCTTGAAAACCAAAAAGGCGGCCAGCAGCACCAGCAGAATCACCAGAATGGGCCGGTAACGGTGGGAGCGCATCACGGTATGGTAGCCGTGCGAACGGGTATAGCGCGTCATGCCGTCGGCCTCCTTTCAAACGAAGTCCAAGTTGCGAAGCCATTATACCACATTATTCCCAAGTGGTAAAGAGCGGACGGATTTGGACGGATTTTGGTCCGGCTGTGGTGGAAGCATGCCCTTAAAATGGCGAAATCAGGCGTATTTTGGGAGAAAGGGGTGAAAAGATGGCGCTGCTCCTGCTCCTGGGATGGGGCGGCGCGGTGGCGTGGGGCGCGAAGCGGCCGCGCCGGAGGCGCCTGGTGCGCTGGATGATGGCCTGCGCGCTGGCGGCGTCGATGCTCTGCCAGATGCTTTTGCTGGGACTGGACGGCCAGCTCACGGTGCAAACCGGCCTGCCCCTGCACCTGTGCGGCCTGTTCGGGGCGCTGTCCATCCCCATGCTGCTGCGGCGCGCGCCGGACGCGCTCTATGAGCTTTCGGCCCTGCTGGCCGCGCCCGCGGCCGCGCTGACGCTGCTGTTCCCGGCCGTGATCGCCTCCTCGCACCCGACGCTGATGCGGCTTGCCTTTTTGCAACTGCACGTGCTCGTGGCGCTCACGCCCGTTTTTCTCTGGCGCGCGGGAAAGCCGCTTCCCACGGACCCGCGGCGCGCGATGGTCCTGGCAAGCGGCTATCTGCTGGCGGTGGCCGCGTTTAACCGCGCCTTCCATACCAATTATCTGTTTCTGAGCGCCGCGCCCGCCGGCACGCCGCTAAGGTGGCTGGCGTCCCGGGGCGGGGCGTTTTACGTCTGCGCGCTGGCCCTGCTTTGCATGACGGCCATGCGCCTCCTGGCCGGGCTTTACGGGCGGGCCGCTACTTCAGGAAGTAGGTGAGCATGTATCCCGTCGTGCCGCCATAGGAAACCTTGCACCACTCCGGGCCGGGGATGAGGATCTGCACGGAGGCGCCGCTTTGCAGGCGCATGAGGACGTTGTTGAGGCTCATGTTGGCCGAGGAGCGGAGGTTGACATAGCTGCCGCTGGGGTGGCTGACCGTGCGCCAGGGCGTGGAGGGCAGGTTGTAGAGCTGGATGTAGGCGGTCATCACATAGCCGCTCAGGCCCGTCGTCTGGTCGGTGACGGAGCACCACTCGCTGCCCTGCTCGTTGATCCACAGGCGGGTGCCGTTGTAGAGCTTGCTGAGCACCTTGGATGCGGTGGAGGCGTACTGCCGCAGGTTGAGCGCCTGGGTGCTCTTGGGATTGGACACCACCGCATACCCGGCGCCCGTGGCGCCGCCGCCACTTTGCGCGGCCTGGTCGCGCGCGGCGCACAGGCCGTCGTGCAGAAAGTCGCTGCTCATGAAGCCCCAGTACCCGCCGATGCTCACGCACCACCAGCCGTTGCCCTTGGCAAGGACGCTCACATAGCTGTCGCCGGGGAACTGGCGGGTGACGGGATAGTTCATCCCGGGGCCGGAGCGCAGGTTCATGGCGGTGTTGTTGGGCGTTTTGATGGTGGCCACGGTGCTGCTGCCGGGGTTGCGGCGCTGCCAGTCGATCACGTACTCGCCGCGGACATAGCCGGTCTGGCCGTTGATCTGCACGCAGTACCAGCCGTTGGAGACGCTCAGGACGTTGAGGGGCACGCCGTCGTAGAAGATGCCGAGGACCTGGGCGCTGTAGCTGGGCTGGGCGCGGAAGTTGAGAAACGCGCCGCCGTTGCTGTTGCTGACAATCGCCGTCCAGACGAAGTCGCTCTCGTCGGGCACCTTGTCGATGTAGTTTTTGCTCATGTAGCCGGTCTTGCCGTCAGGCGTGCGGACGTAATAGAAGTTGTTCTGGCTGCCGCGGATCTCCACCCAGGTGCCGCGCGTATAGCTTCCCAGCCACTGGCTGGACGAGCTCCCCTGGGCGCGCAGGTTGAGGGTGTCGGTGCCGTAGATCACGCCGTAGGTATCGCTGGCCGCCGCGGCGGAGGCCGCCAGCAGCAGGCACAGAAGGAACGCCGCCAGGGCGCACAGGCGAAGCTTGCGGTTCATCATGGGTCATCCTCCTTAGGAAGCAAAATCCCTTGCCCTATCAACTAAACGGGGCGAAAAAAGCAAATCTTCCCGGCGCGGCGGCATTATTTTCGATATTTCGGCAGCGCCAGGACGCGCGCCACGGCCGCGTCAATGGCCGCCTGCGTCACCTGCGGGAACGCGCCCTCCCCGAAGCGGACGTGCAAAAAGAACTCATGCGTTCCGTGGTTGCCCGTGACGGGGCTGTGGGTCACGCCCACGGCATGGGTCGCGGGCTGGGCGTCGAGCGCCG
>CALVKX010000198.1 GCA_944333375.1 uncultured Eubacteriales bacterium | reverse complement strand
ATCTCCCCCAATCCAGGCGCCCCGCGCGTGCTCGAGCCCACCCGCCCGGACGGCGCGGCCGTGCGCGTGGCGCAGGCCCCGGACCCTTTTTCCGAGGGGATCTGGATCGCCAGGGAAATCGCCCGCATGGCCGGCGGCGTGGACATGCTCGACGCCCAGCGCATGGGCCGCGACCGCGCCAGCGTCCGTCCGTTTTCGGATATCGCGGTGCTCTGCCGCACCCGGCGTCAGCTGGAGCAGATCGAAACCTGCCTCATCCATGACAGCATCCCCTGCGTGATTTCGGGCCGCGGCGCCTTCATGGAGGACGCTGCCGTACAGGGGCTTCTGGGCTTTTTCGCATCGCTTCTGGACCCCGGCGACGCCCCTTCGCTCACCGCCTGCCTCAAGGGCCTGTGGCGCGTGCCGGACCCGCTGTGCCAGCGCGCGGCGGTAGCGCTGGCCGGGAAAAACCTGCGTGAAGAGCTCTCTCCCTTTGCACCGCTCATCCCCTGGCTGGATGCGGTAGAGGCGCTCGCGCCCCAGATCAAAAAGGACAGGCCCCGAAAGCTGCTGGACATGCTGGCCACCCGGACGGGCCTCAAAACCCGGCCCGTGGAACACCTGCTCAGCGCCGCCGTATTCCACGCTTCCATGGAGGATTTTCTTGATTCCCTGCGTCTGGGTGAGGAGGGAGACATCCGCCGCGCGTCGGGGGCGGGCTACCAGTCCGGCGCGGTGCGCCTGATGACGCTACACGCGGCCAAGGGGCTGGAGTTTCCCGTTGTATTCCTCGCCGGGGTGAGCAGGGGCGGCCTGCCTTTGGAGCGAGAGGGCCTTCCCACGGACCCGCAGGAGGAACGAAGGCTGTTTTTCGTGGGCGTGACGCGCGCAAGGGAGGAGCTGATCCTCACCTGCGGCGGCGAGCCCTCCGTCTTTCTTGACGAGGTGCCCGGCGCGCGCGAGCCGGTCCGGCCGCGCCCGCCCCGCATGGAGCAGCTTTCCCTCTTTTAGAGCCGCCACACCGCCGGCGCGCCGTGCGCCCCCACCATAAGCCATTCCCCCGTCCCCAGCACGCTCTTGAGCGCCTCGCGCTCGGCGGCGGCCCGACGAGGGTCGGTGTCTACGGAGGTCATCAGAAAAGGCGCAAGGCGGTTGAAGGCGGCCTGCGGCTTTGTAAAGCCACGGAGGTTCACAAACACGTCCCCGGTCAGCGCGATGCGCTCGCTGCGTTCCACCCAGATCGTCTCCCCCGCCACATGCCCGCCGAAGCCCTCCCAGGCTTCAAAAGAAAGTCCATGAAAATCAAACGTCCCGATTTTTTCCAGGGGCTGCCCGCACATCTCAAGCGATCCGCCCACCGCATGCAGCCGCGCCGACTCGGGCGGGCGGTAGCCGGAGAGCAGCTTGCTGATGCGCACATAGGGCGCATGAAGGGGGTTTCGCTCGCGCCAGTTGTCTTCCCCCGCCCGCTCCCATTCAAAGTTTTGCAGGCACTTCAGGCTCATGTACACATCGTCATAGAGGTCCAGCAGGCCGCAGTGGTCCACGTCCGCGTGCGTGATGATGGCGGTTCGCTGACGGCTGGCGAAATGCCGCGCCAGCGAGGACAGCGCCGCCAGCGTCTCACGCCTCAGGCACGCGAAGCCGCCGTCCACAAACAGCGCCTCCCCATCCTTTTCAATCACCGTCACGTTGCAGCCGGCCGGCGGCTCGGCCAGCAGCACACGAGCGCCCGCGGCGCCCTCCCAGGCGCTCAGCCGGGCCTCGTAGGCCGCGCCGCGGCAGGCATGGAGGTGTTCGGCGAAGCGGCCGATGTACTCGAAGGTCTTGTAAGGGGCCTCGTCCCGGCTGTCGAGCATCTGCATGACCTGATTGGCGCTGACCATCAGGGCGCGCCGCTCCCTCTCGTGAAGACCCGCCTTGCGGCCGATCTCGCCGGCGAAGTTGAGATAGAAGGCGGTGTTGTCCAGGTTCTTTTCCGCCTTGTCGTAATGGATGACACGAACCGGGCACAGCGCCGACGCCTCGCGCATAAAGCGGCTGACCTCGGCCTCGTCCTCCACCAGAAGGCCCATGCGGAACTGCTGGCACGGCCCGCCGTTTTCCTGCGAGCTGATGTAGGAGATGTTGAAGCGGAAGCGGTTGATGAGCTCAAGCACGGGCAGCACCACCCCCGGCTCATCCCGGAGCTCAAATTCCAAAAGCATCACCGTGGCCGGACGCGCGCCGTCGGGCAGGTAGCCCAGCTTTCGCAGCTCGCGCTCCACGCGCGAAAGCTGTTCCTCCGTCCCGTCCACCTCGATAAAGAGGATGTGCATATCCACGGCCTTGTTGTAGCTCACGCGCGTGATGTTGGCGCCCACGGCCGCAATGCTGCGGCTGGCCTTGAGAAAGGCGCCCGCGCGGTCGGGCATGGTGGTGGTAAAGGTCTGCCTCATCTGTGCCTCTTCCTTCCTGGGGTTGGACGTACGCTGCCAGCATATCACAAGCCGCGCCCGCATACAAGCGGACAGACGGCGGCGTTTTTTTGTGGTTCCAAAAATTTTTATGCTTCACTTTCCCAAAAACGTGGTACAATAGATTCGCACAACATCTGGTGTTTACTTGCCGGTTCTGAAAGGAAGGTATACCATGGCTTGTTCCGTTACCGTGACCAATGGCACGCTTGAGCAAAACGAAATTGACGCCTATATCGCCCGCGCCACCAAGAAGTACGGCGTCGAGCCCCGCCACATCGACATCAACGTATGCGGCGACGAGGTGGAACTCAACTACGACCTGGGCGAGCGCCCCTTCCACCGCATCCGCCGCATCACCGGCTATCTGGTGGGCACGCTGGACCGCTTCAACAACGCCAAGCGCGCCGAGGAGCGCGACCGCGTCAAGCACAGCATTTCATAAGGCATTTTGGGGCTTGTCAAAGCAGGGAAATGCGCGTATAATACACGCCATGGCAGGGACCATGATTATTGGCCGCCTTGCCGCCTCAAGAGAGCAGCCGGAGGGTGCGAGGCTGCGGCGGCGGCCGCCTGTTCCGTCATGCGAGCCATGCGGCGAGGAGTCGCGCGGGCGCGCCCGATACAGCGCAACAGAGTGAAGGCGAAAGCCTTAAGCCGGGTGGCACCGCGGAGAAACGCTTCCCCTCCGTCCCTGTGGCTGCATCAAGCAGCCGTCAGGGGCGTTTTTCTGTCGAAGGCACCACATTTTTAAGGAGGCAACCCATCCATGTTGGACATCAAACGCATCCGTCAGAATCCCCAGGAGCTGCGCGACGCGCTCAAGGCGCGCAACAAGGATATCTCCATCGACGAGTTTCTCGCCCAGGACGAAAAGCGCCGCCGCCTGATGGCGCAGGTGGAGGAGAAGAAGGCGCTTCGCAACGCCGAGAGCAAGAAGATCGGCGAGATCAAGAAACGGGGCGGCTCCGAGGCCGAGGTCGCCGGCATCATGGAGGAGATGCGCAAGGTGGGTGACGAGATCGCCGCCTTCGACGCGGACATCGCCGAGCTGGACGCCGCGATGGATGCGTTTCTCATGACGGTGCCCAACTTCCCCCACGAAAGCGTGCCGCTTGGCAAGGACGATCACGACAACGTCGAAAAGCGCCGCTGGGGCACCCCGCGCGAGTTCGGCTGGACGCCCAAGGCGCACTGGGACATCGGCACCGACCTTGGCATCCTGGACTTTGACACCGCCGCCAAGGTTTCCGGCGCGCGCTTTACCTTCTACCGCGGGCTGGGTGCGCGGCTGGAGCGCGCCATCATCAACTTTTTCCTCAACACCCATGTGGAAAACGGCTACGACGAGGTCTATCCCCCCTACATGGTGACCCGCGCCACCATGACCGGCACCGGCCAGCTGCCCAAGTTTGAGGAGGACGCCTACAAGGTGGACAAGGACACCTTCCTCATCCCCACGGCGGAGGTGCCCGTAACGAACATGTACCGCGAGATGATTCTCGACGGCGCGCAGCTGCCCATCCGTCACTGCGCGTACTCGACGTGCTTCCGTGCCGAGGCGGGCAGCGCCGGGCGCGACACCCGCGGCCTGATCCGCCAGCACCAGTTCAACAAGGTGGAGATGGTCAAGATCGCCAAGCCCGAGCAGAGCTATGACGA
>CALVKX010000197.1 GCA_944333375.1 uncultured Eubacteriales bacterium | reverse complement strand
AAGCCGGGCGATACGAATCCACTTTGGAGGGCCTGCGGGCCCTCCAAACCTCCCGAAAAGTATTTGTCAGCAGTCTGGATATCCCGGACCGATTCGGTCCGGGATATTTTTTCAGCGCCAGTTGTTCACCACCCGGAAAAAGCCCTCCAAAAGCCCGGGCATGCCCACGTCCTCCGCCGCCACCGCCGGCAGGCGCGCGATCACGCTTTCGCCCAGCCTGACGCGAATCATGCCCAGCGTGTCGCCCGCGCGCACGGGCGCGGACACCTCCGCGGGCAGCTCCACCTCCAGCGACAGCTCCTTCTCCTGCCCGGGCCTGAGCAGCATGCTCATGCCCCGGCCCACCGCGGCTTCCACGTCCTGCGCCATGCCCAGGCGGACCGCTACGCGCTGGCCCAGGCGGTCGCCCTTTCGCAGCACGGTCACGCGCTTATAGTTGGCAAAGCCGTAGTCCAGCATGGCGCGCGCCTCGTCAAAGCGCTTCTGGCTGGTTTCCGCGCCCAGGACGATGGCGATGAGCCGAAGCCCGTCCTTTTGCGCCGTGGCGCTCAGGCAGTAGCGCGAGGCGTCGGCGCTGCCGGTCTTGAGGCCGTCGCAGCCCTCGTAGAAGCGCACCAGGCGGTTGGTGTTGGTCAGGTCGGTCACGCGGCCGCTGGGATGCGTGAGCGTGTCCATCCACACCGAGGCATGGCTGAAGTAGTCCGGGTGCCGGCACATCTCCACCGAGAGCGTCGCCACGTCGCGGGCGGTGGTGTACTGGGCGTCGTCGGGCAGGCCGGTGGCGTTGGTGTAATGCGTGTTGTCCATGCCCAGCTCCGCGGCCCGCTCGTTCATGCGCTCGGCAAAGGCGGCCTCCGTGCCGCAAAGGTGCTCGGCGAGGGCGCAGGCGGCGTCGTTGGCGCTGGCCACGATGGTCGCGTGCAAAAGCTCGCCAAACGAGTAAACCGCGCCCGCGTCCAAAAGCGCCTGGCTCCCGATCTGCGCGGCCGCCTCGGCGCTCACCGTGACCGGGTCCTCCAGGCTAATGCCTCCCGCCTCCAACTCCTCAAAGCAGATGAGCAGCGTCATCAGCTTCGTCACGCTGGCCACCTGTCGCCGCTCGTCGGCGTTTTTTTCAAAGATGACCGTTCCCGTCCCCGCCTCCAGCAGCATGGCGCTGGGCGAGCTCAGCTCCACGGGTACACCCTGCTCCAGCGGCGCTGCCAGCGCCGCGCCTCCGAGCTGCCAAAGCGTCAGCAGCAGCGCGCCCAGCCGCCTGATCCCCTTTGTCATGCAAAAAACTCCTTCCATGCATACGGTCTGTGATACCATACGCACGAAAGGAGCAAAATAGCCGTCGAAACCGCGCTCGTCAGGAAAAAATCACAGGGCGGCGATCACGCCGTCCACCAGCGCGCGGAAGGTGTCCTTCACCCGCTCGCCGGTTTCCATGACCTCCTGATGGCTCAGCGGCTGGTCCAGGATGCCCGCCGCCATGTTGGTGATGCAGCTCAGGCCCAGCACGTCCATCCCGCTGTGCCGCGCCACGATGGTCTCCGGCACCGTGGACATGCCCACCGCGTCGCCGCCCAGGATGCGCGCCATGCGGATTTCGGCGGGAGACTCGTAGGTGGGGCCATTCATCCAGCAGTACACGCCCTCGCGCAGCGCAATGCCCAGCTTTCCGGCCACCTCGCGCGCCAGCTTTTGCAGACCCACATCGTAGGCGTGGGTCATGTCCGGGAAGCGCGGGCCGAACTCGTCCAGATTGGGGCCGGTCAGCGGGTTCTTGCCCGAGAGGTTGATGAAATCCGTCATCAGCATCAGATCGCCCGGCGCAAAGGACGTGTTCACCCCGCCGGAGGCGTTGGTCACGATCAGCGTTTTCACGCCCAGGCGCTTCATCACGCGGATGGGCAGCGTCACGTCGCGCAGGTCGTAGCCCTCATAGGAATGAAAGCGGCCCTGCATCATGCACACGCGCTTTCCGTGCAGCGTGCCCGCGCACCAGCGGCCCGCGTGGCCCGGCGCGGTGGATACGGGAAAGCCGGGGATGTCCTGATATGCCAGAAATTTGGGGTTCTCCAGCGCCTCGGCGTAGCCGCCCAGGCCGCTGCCCAGGATCACCGCGATCTCCGCGCCGCCGCACGCCGCCTCAATGGCCGCCGCCGCACGGTCGATCTTGTCCAGATAGGCCCTGTTTTGCTCATTCATGGGAAGCTCCTCCTTAACCCTTGATTTCCAGCCGGTCCGCAAACGACTCCGCCCCGAAGCGCTCCGGCACGCCCAGAAGCTCGGCCACGGTGGCGGCGATGTCGGCGTAGGTCCGGCGCGTGCCGATGTCATGACGCCCGGTCATTCCCGGCGTCCACGCCAGGATGGGCACGTACTCGCGCGTATGGTCCGTGCCGGTGTGCGCGGGGTCGCAGCCGTGGTCCGCGGTGAGCAAAATCAGATCTCCCTCGCGCGCCGCGGCCTTGATCTCGTTCAGGCGGCCGTCAAAGTATTCCAGCGCCTGCGCGTAGCCCGCCACGTCGCGCCGGTGGCCGTAGACGGAGTCAAAGTCCACGAGATTGACGAACACCAGGCCCATGAAATCGCGCGCCATGGCCTTCATCAGCGCGTCCACGCAGGCGGGGTTGCCCGCGGCGTGGTCGCTTTCGCACAGGCCGCTCATGCAGAAGATGTCCTCGATCTTGCCGATGCCCATGGTGAAGATGCCGCGGTCCTTGAGGGCATTGAGGACCGTGGGCCCGATGGGCTCCAGCGAGAAGTCGCGCCTGCGGCCCGTGCGGGAAAAATGCCCCCGGCCCGTGCCCACGAAGGGACGCGCGATGACGCGGCCCAGCGCATGCGGGCCGGTGAGGATGCCGCGCGCGATGCGGCACATCTCATAGAGCCTGTCGGGCGGCACCACGTCCTCGTGGCAGGCGATCTGAAACACGCTGTCGGCCGAGGTGTAGACGATGGGGTAGCCCGTGCGCATGTGCTCCTCGCCCAGCTCGTCGAGAATCGCCGTGCCGCTGGCGGGGTAGTTGCCCAGCGTCCTTGTGCCGATGGCCTTCTCAAAGGCGTCCATCACCTCGGGCGGAAAGCCGTTGGGATAGGTGGGGAAGGGCGTGTCAAGGCGAAGCCCGGCGATCTCCCAATGCCCGGTGGTGGTGTCCTTTCCCGCGGAAACCTCCGCCGCGCGGCCGTAGACGCCCGCGCCTCCCTCGGGCACGGGCCCGCCCACGCCGGGGATGAGGCCCAGTCCCATCGCCTCCATGTTGGGAAGATGCGGATGCGCCCGCTCAATGATGTGGCCGAGCGTGTTGGCGCCCGCGTCACCGTAGGCGGCCGCGTCGGGCAGCGCACCCGCGCCCACGCTGTCCAGCACGATCAGGAAGATGCGTTTCATGAGGATCAAACCTCCTTATCTGCCCAGCGTGATACAGGCCGGGCCCACGGGGCGGATGTCCAGCACGTTGCAGCTATGCGCGCCAAAGACCGCCTCCATCTCCCGCACGAAGCTCTCCAGCCTGCGCTTGGGCACGAAGTTGAGCGTGGTGCCGGCAAAGCCGCCGCCATGCACGCGCCAGGCGCCGTCCTCCAGGAGCTTGCTCTCGGCCAGCATCAGCGCCAGGGACAATTCCTGGCGGTCGGGGGTGGCGAAGATGTTCTGGAGGTAGCAGAAGCTGCTGCGCCCGCTCTCAATCACCAGGCGGAAAAACGCCTTCAGGTCGTCGGCCTGCAGGGCGGCCACCTCGTCGGCCACGCGGCGGTTTTCGGCAAAGTAGTGCGCGGCGCGCAGGATGGCGCGGTCGGCGTTTTTGCCGCGCAGGCGCTCGCGGATCTGCGGCAGCGTCTGCATGAACTGCTCGGGCTGGACGCGGCGCAGGTTCTTCTCGCCAAAGCAGGCGGCCACGGCGCGCATCTCCTCGGGAATGGCGGCATAGTAGTCGGTCAGGTTGTCATGGCTGCCGCCGGAGTTGACCACGACCAGCGCGTAGCCCTTGGCGGCAAAGTCATAGCTGAGCTCGCGCACCTCCGGCTCGTCGTCCTGAAAGTCGATATACACCAGCCCGCCCGCGCTGGAGGCCATCTGGTCCATCAGGCCGCTGGGCTTGCCGAAGTAGACGTTCTCGGCGTACTGGGAGAT
>CALVKX010000196.1 GCA_944333375.1 uncultured Eubacteriales bacterium | reverse complement strand
GGGCGGCCAGCCCGGCGCCGGCGAGGGCCCGCAGGTCAACGACGACGGCACCATCGACGCCGACGCGGAAGTGAAGTGATCCGGGACCTCCCGGTTCCCAGGCAGCCCCGGCGCGGCGGAGGGAGCGTCCCTCCCGCCCGCGCGCCGGGGCGTTCGGTGTGTCTATACAACACTTTTGAAACAGATAAGTAGGTGAGCTTTTGGCAAAGCGCGATTATTACGAGGTGCTGGGCGTGAGCAAGGACGCCTCCGAAGCCGAGATCAAAAGCGCATACCGCAAAAAGGCCAAGGAATGTCATCCCGACCTGCACCCCAACGACAAAAACGCAGAGGAGCGCTTCAAGGAGCTCAACGAGGCCAACGAGGTCTTAAGCGATCCAGAGAAGCGCAAGCGCTATGACCAGTTCGGCTTTGACGGACCGCAGATGGGCGGCGGCGCGGGCGGCTTTGATTTCAGCGGCTTTGGCGGCATGGGCGGCTTTGAGACGATCTTTGACACCTTCTTTGGCGGCATGGGCGGCTCCAGCCGCCGCGCCGGCCCCGTGCAGGGCAACGACCTCCAGCACCGCATCACCATCACCTTCGAGGAAGCGGCCTTCGGCTGCGAAAAGACGGTCGATTTCTTCCGCAACGAAAACTGCGACGCCTGCGGCGGCACGGGCGCCAAGCCCGGCACCCAGCCCCAGACCTGCCCCACCTGCAAGGGCTCGGGCCAGGTGCGAACGGGCGGCGGCTTCATGGTCACGGTCCGCACCTGCCCCACCTGCCACGGCGAGGGCAAGATCATCAAGGACCGCTGCCAGAGCTGCAGCGGCACCGGCCGCGTGCGGCGCAAGCGCAGCCTCAAGCTGCGCATCCCGGCGGGCATCGAGGACGGCGTGAGCCTGGTCAAGCGTGGCGAGGGCGAGCCCGGCATGCGGGGCGGTCCCGCGGGCGACCTGTACATCACCGTAACCGTCAGGCCCCATCGGCTCTTTAAGCGCGACGGCAACAACATCCTCCTGGAGATGCCCATCAGCATCACCCAGGCGGCCCTGGGCGCGGAGATCGACGTGCCCACGCTGGAAAAGCCCGTCAAGCAGCGCATCCCGGAGGGCACGCAGACCGGCGCGCAGTTCCGCATCAAGGGGCAGGGCATGCCCTCCCTCAAGACGGGGCTCAAGGGCGATCTCATCCTCACCGTGCATGTGGAGGTGCCCCGCAAGCTGAATGAACGGCAGAAGGACCTCCTGCGCCAGCTCGAGCAGAGCCTGGGCGGCAGGGAATACGAAGGCCGCAAGACCTTCGCGGAAAAGCTCAAGGAGATTTTCAACAACTGAAACCCGGTGCCCGGGGCGCCAGAAGCGCTCCGGGCGCCTTTGAGTACGGCGGAAAGCGGAGGTGCTTTGCATGGACTGGCTGGAAGCGGTGGTGCATACCACCACCTTTGGGAGCGATCTTGTCAGCGACGAACTGATGGCGCTGGGCGCGGCCGGAACGGAGATCGTGGACCGCGCGGACGTGCCCGATCCCCGGCAGCCGGGCGTATACTGGGAATTGTACGATCCCGCGATGGTTGACGCCATGCCCGACGACGTGCTGGTCAAGGCGTGGTTTGAGCGCGGCGAAAAGGAGCGGGAAACGCTGGAGGCCGTCCGGGCGCACCTTGAGCAGCTCCGGGCGCAGGGCGGCGAGGTGGGGACGCTTGCGCTGGAGCTGACCGGCGTCAAGGACGAGGACTGGTCCGAAAACTGGAAAAAGTATTACTAGCCCTTCCGCATCGGCACGCACCTGGTGGTCAGGCCCACCTGGGAGGCCTACGAGGCCGCGCCGGGCGATCTGGTGATCGAGCTGGACCCCGGCATGGCGTTTGGCACCGGCACGCACGAGACGACCAGCATGTGCATGCAGCTTCTGGAGAAGCACCTGCAAGAGGGCATGCGCGTCATGGACGTGGGCACGGGCAGCGGCATCCTGGCCATCGCGGCGGCGCGGCTGGGCGCCAGAGAGGTGCTGGCCATCGACATCGACCCCGCGGCGGTCAAGGTGGCGCGGGAGAACATCGCGCTCAATCATGTGCGGGACCGCGTGCGCGCCGTGGAGGGCGACCTGTGCAAGAGCGAGGCCATGCCCTGCGATCTGGCGGTGGCCAACATCGTGGCCGACGCCATCCGCATGCTGGCGGCGCCGCTCACGCGCCACCTGAAAAAGGGCGGGCTGCTGATTTGCTCGGGCATCATCCGCGAGCGGGAGCAGGACGTGCTGGAGGCGGCGCTGGCGGCGGGATACGCGGTGGCCGACCGGCTGGAAAAAGGCGAATGGGTGGCGCTGGCGCTTAGAAACGAGGCGGCGTGATGCATCGCTTTTATGTGGAGCGACCCGCGGCGGCGGGGGAGACGGCCGTGCTTTCCCCGGAGGAAAGCGCGCATGCCGCGCGCGTTTTGCGCCTGCGCCCCGGCGAGGAAATCGTGCTGCTGGACGGGCAGGCGCTGTGGCGCGCAAGGCTTGAAAATGTGAACGACCGCGCCTGCGAGGCGCGGGTGCTTTCGGCGCTGCCTTCGACGGAGCCGTGCGCGAGGGTCACGCTGATTCAGGGCCTGCCCAAGTCGGACAAGCTGGACTGGATCGTCCAGAAGGCCACGGAGCTGGGCGCGTGGGACGTCTGGCCCGTGGAGATGGCGCGCAGCGTGGCGCGCGGAGGCAAGGAAAGCCGCCGCGAACGTCTCTCGCGCATCGCCCTTGAGGCGGCCAAGCAGAGCGGCCGCGCGCACGTTACGCACATCGGGACCGTGCGGAATTTCCGCCAGGCGCTGGAGGCGCTCAAAGGCGATCCGCCGGATCTGCTGCTCACCGCCTGGGAGGAGGAGCGCGCGCTGCCCATGAGCCGGGCGGTGGCCGATTTCGCGGCCCGTCAGGGCCGACCGGGCCGGGTGGCGGTGGTCATCGGGCCGGAGGGCGGCATTGCCCCGGAGGAATGGGAAGCCCTGCGAGCTCTGAGCGCTGTCAGCGTGACGCTGGGACCGCGCATCCTGCGCACGGAGACGGCGGGCCTGTGCGCGCTGAGCGTGCTGTGGGCCGCCTTGGGCGAGATGTGATGAAGGAGTCAGGCATGCAAAAGACCGTTTGCTTTACCACCTTGGGCTGCAAGGTCAACCAGTACGATACGCAGGCCATGCTGGAGGCCTTCGAGCGCCACGGCTATGCCGTGGCACCCGCGGGTGCGCCGGCGGACGTCTATGTGGTCAACACCTGCACCGTGACGGGCACGGGCGATAAAAAGAGCCTGCAGGCCATCCGCCGCTGCCGGCGGCGCAACCCCGGCGCGGAGCTGGTGGTGGCCGGCTGCCTGGCGCAGCGCATGGGCGAAGCCCTGCGGGAAACGGGCGCGCGGCTGATTCTGGGCACGCAGTACCGTGCGCAGGTGGTGGAACTGCTGGAGGAGGCCGTGCGAAAGGGCGTGCAGATGGTGGCGGTGGAGGGCGTGAGCGACGCGCCCTACGAGCCGCTGAGCATCCACAGCCACGAGGGCCATACCCGCGCGGTGATGAAGATTCAGGAGGGCTGTGACAACCGTTGCACCTACTGCATCATTCCCAGCGTGCGCGGCGGCGTGCGGTCCCGGCCGCTGGAGGCGATCCGCAGGGAGGCGGAGGCGCTTTCGCAGGCGGGCTTTCAGGAGCTGGTCCTGACCGGCATCCACCTCACCAGCTACGGGCGCGACCTGCCGGGACGCCCCTCGCTGGCGCAGGCGGTTGAAGCCGCGTGCCAGGCGCCGGGCGTGCGCCGGGTGCGCCTGGGCTCGCTGGAACCGCGCGTGGCCACGCAGGCCTTTGTGGAGGTGCTTGGCCGCGTGCCCCAGCTCTGCCCGCAGTTTCATCTGGCGCTGCAAAGCGGCAGCGACGCGGTGCTCGCGCGCATGAAGCGCGGCTACAACACCCGTCAGTTTCTGGAGGCCGTGGACCGCATCCGCGCGGC
Source organism: uncultured Eubacteriales bacterium (assembly GCA_944333375.1). The sequence goes on along the minus strand of CALVKX010000196.1, from coordinate 187 downwards.
CTGGCCGCAGGCTGCCTTCACCACGGACGTGATCGTCGGCTTTCCGGGTGAGACGGAGGCCGAATTTCAGGAAACGCTGGATTTCTGCGAGCGGGTGGGCTTCAGCCGCCTGCACGTCTTTCCCTTCAGCCCGCGTGAGGGCACCCCTGCCGCCGCCATGGACGGGCAGGTGGAGGAGGCGGTCAAG
>CALVKX010000195.1 GCA_944333375.1 uncultured Eubacteriales bacterium | reverse complement strand
CATGTGCCCGCCAACGATGTGACGGCGCTAAAAACCGCCCTGAGCGTGGGCGACGTATGCGCCCTGCTGATTGAAACCATCCAGGGCGAGGGCGGCGTGAACTGCCTGACGGAGGAGTACATCCTCGCCGCGCGAGAGATGACCGAGGCGCGCGACATCCTGCTGATGATCGACGAGGTGCAGACCGGCAACGGTCGCACCGGCAAATTGTACAGCTATCAGCACTTCGGCATTCAGCCGGACGTGGTTTCCACGGCCAAGGGCCTTGCGGGCGGCCTGCCTATGGGCGCGTGCCTGCTGGGCGAAAAGGCCGCCGAGGCGCTCACCCCCGGTACGCACGGCTCCACCTTCGGCGGCAACCCCGTGTGCGCCGCGGCGGCCCTGTATGTGCAGGACCGCTTGACCGACGAGCTGATGGCCGAGGTAGCCCAAAAGGGTGAATGGGTGCGCGCAGAGCTTGAGCAGCTCCCCGGCGTGGCCGTTTCCGGCCGGGGGCTGATGCTGGGCGTGGAGAGCGCCAGGCCCGCCGCCGAGCTGGTGAGCGATCTGCTCTCCCGCGGGGTAGTGGCACTCACAGCCAAAACCAGGCTTAGGCTCCTGCCGCCGCTCACCATCCCGTGGCCTGATCTCAGGCAGGCCGTATCCATCATCAAGGAGGCGTTGAGCGCATGAGCGAACCCATCAAACACCTGCTGAAGCTGGCCGATCTCTCGACCGAGCAGATCCTGGATATTCTTAACCTCGCCGACCAGCTCAAGTACGAGCGCAAGCACGGCATCCCCCATCCGCTGCTTACGGGCAAGACGCTGGGCATGATCTTTCAGAAGTCCTCCACCCGCACGCGCGTGAGCTTTGAGGTGGGCATGAGCCAGCTGGGCGGAAGCGCGCTGTTCCTCTCCAGCCGCGATCTGCAAATCGGCCGCGGCGAGCCGGTGGAGGACACCGCCCGCGTGCTGTCGCGCTATCTGGACGGCATCATGATCCGCACCTTCGCCCAGCAGGAGGTGGAGGACCTGGCCCGCTACGGCTCCATCCCCATCATCAACGGCCTGACCGACTATGCGCACCCCTGCCAGGTGCTGGCCGACCTGATGACCATCCGCGAGCGCAAGGGCAGCTTCAAGGGGCTTAAGCTGTGCTTTGTGGGCGACGGCAACAACATGGCCAACTCCCTGATTGCCGGGTGCATCAAGGTGGGCATGGCCGTGCGCATCGCCTGCCCCACCGATTATCAGCCCGACGCCGCGCTCATGGACTGGGCGCGCGCGAACGGCGATTTCGACTGCCAGCCCGACGTGCCGGGCATGGCCGCGGGCGCCGATATACTCTACACCGACGTCTGGGCCTCCATGGGTCAGGAGGGCGAGGCCGAGAAGCGCCGCGCCGCCTTTGCGGGCTACCAGGTGAACCAGGCCGTGATGGACGCGGCGGCGCCCGGCGCCATGGTACTGCATTGCCTGCCTGCGCACCGCGGCGAGGAAATCACGGCCGAGGTGCTGGAGGCGCACGCCGGCGAAATTTTCGACGAGGCGGAAAACCGCCTGCACGCACAGAAGGCCGTGCTAGTGCGGCTTCTGGGCTGAAAGTTCATATGATAAAAAAGGCTGAATGGTTTCCAAAGGACTATGCAGCCTTTTTCCTTGTCTTTAGCCCTTGAGCTGCGCCAGTACGATGCCGCCCATCATCAGCACGCAGCCCAGCAGTTCCCTTGCCGTAAGTACATCGCCCAGCAGCACCCAGCCCGCCAGCACCGCGAACACGCTCTCCAGCGACATGAGGAGCGATGCGACCGTTGGGTCGGTGTCCTTCTGCGCCACAATCTGAAGCGTATATCCCACCGCGCCGCTGAGCACGCCCGCGTAGAGCAGCGGCACGGCGCAGGCAACGATCGTTTCCACATCGAAGGGTTCCGTAAGCACCGCCGCGCCCATGCACAATACCGCCGCCGTCGCGAATTGCAGGCAGCTCATCCTCACGCAGTCCGTCCGGCGGCTGAAATGATCCACCACCAGAATGTGACCCGAAAAGCACAGCGCACAGAGGATGAGCAGGCCGTCGCCCGGTGCGATGGTGAAACCCTCGCCGATGCACAAAAGATACAGCCCACCCACGCTCAAAAGGACGGCCACCCACACCAGCCATGCCGGCCTGCGCCCCCACAGCATCCCCAGCAGGGGCACCAGCACGATGTAAAGCGCCGTGATGAAACCCGCCTTGCCCGCGCCCGTGCCCATGGCGATGCCCATCTGCTGAAAGGCGCTGGCCAGCGCCAGCATGGCGCCGCAGCACACGCCGGCGGTTATTAGCGTCCTTCGCTGCGGTGGGTTCATCCTCCGCCAGGAGGCATCCTGTCCGGCCTTGCGGGCCCTTCGGTCCAGCGCGCCGATGACCGGCAACATCGCCAGCGCGGCCAGCGCCATGCGCAGGCCGTTGAAGGTAAACGCGCCCAAAGTGTCTGCCGCCACGTCCTGGGCGACAAAGGCCGCGCCCCAGATCAGCGCCGTCAGCGTAAGCAGCAGGTTTGCGCGGACCGAACGGTTCATCGCTGGTTCCCTCTTCCTTGGTGCAAGATGTGCCGCCAACGGCGGCTTTGTCCATCTTACAACAGAACCGGCGTCCTTGTCCACGATTTTTTCACGCCACAAAACATTGACGAATCCCCGGTCCGCTGGCTATAATAGGAGGGGTATTGCCATTTGGGGAAATACCGACCAATAGAAAAAGGAGCCGTCTGCCGATATGAAGCGTTTTTTCCGTCCGCTCCTGCTGCTGCTTCTGGCTGCGATGATGGCATTTTCGCCGCTGTCTGTCCTTGCCGAGGAAGCTGCCGAGGAAAACGAAGCCCCCATCACCCATACCGCCATCGCCCGCGTCGCCCTCAGGGTCCGCCGTGCACCCAGCAAGGATGCCTCCGCGGGCGACAGCATCCCGCGCGATTCTTTTGTCTACATCCTCGAGCTGGGCTTGGAATGGTGCAAGGTGCGCACCTCCGTCATGGAGGGCTACGTGCTGACCGAGTATCTCGACGATCTGACCATCTATGACCTGGAAGCCGCCCAGGCCAACGGCACGGCGGATCTGGATCTGCCCGTGGCCGACCCGGTGGAGGCGCCCGGCTTCACCACCAGCCCGGACAATTTCTACGAGGGCTACTACGCCTATGCGGTCAAAAACGCCATCATCTACCAGGAGCCTAACGAGCTCAGCCGCAAGATTGGAAACATCCCCATGTACGACAAGCTGATCGTCAGCGAGGTCAGCGGTGAGTGGTGCCTGGGGCGCTATGAAAACACCTGCGGTTATATCCGCACCTCCTCGCTGTTCAAGTGGGACCGCATCGATCCCTACGTGGGCGAGATTCCGGGGCTTGATATCATGCCGTATCTGGTGTTTGTCAACCACACCACCACCATTTACAGCATGGAGGACGACTCCGAGCTCAAGACCATCAACCCCGGCGCGGCCATCGCGGTCTTTGAGTGTGACGAGGAGGGCCGTTATCCCCTGCCCTACTGGCGCACCACCGGCTACATCAAAAAGGAGGACGTGGCCTGGGTCGTCCCCGTAAAGGACTGGCAGGACGCCCAAAGCGGGGACCTCATCAGCACCATGAGCACCTATTATGCCGTGGGCATCTCCACCCTGCAATATCAGGGCCGCAACTGGAACATCCGCCTGGCTTCCAGCATGATTACCGGCACCATCCTCCAGCCCGGCGAGGAATATAACCAGCATCAGACCATCGGCCCCTTCTTGCAGTCCACGGGCTATCACAAGGCGCCCATCATGAAAAAGGACGCGCTGTGGGGCTATGGCGGGGGAACCTGCCAGGTCAACACCACCTTCTACATCGCCACCATTCAGCTACCGCTGCTGGTCACGCATCGCAAGGTTCACGCGGACGTGGGCATCTATTACGCCAAGAAGGGTTTTGACGCGGCCGTGGGCGGCGGCGACATCAACCTGACCATGGTCAACACCATGCCCTACGCCATCCGCTATCAGTTCTTCATCTCCGACGGCGTGCTCACCTGCTGCATCTACAAGGCCTGAGCCTCCGCAAACGAACCCCCGGACCAGAGCGCCTGGTCCGGGGGTTCGTTATTTTGTTTCCTCCCGGGATTTTCCGCGCCGGGAGGCATATTCCAGAATACGCTC
>CALVKX010000194.1 GCA_944333375.1 uncultured Eubacteriales bacterium | reverse complement strand
ATCGCGCGCATGATGGAAAAGCTCGTCCTGCCCGCCATGGCGCCCGGGCCGCGCCGCGACCGCCTTTCGGACGAGCTGCCCCAGAGCGGCAGCGGCCGCACGATCATGACCACCCAGCCCAAGTTCGTGCCCGGCGAGGCGGTGACGGTGACGCTGGGCGAGCAGGCGACGGTGCGCGTGCGCATGGTGGACAGCGTGGGCTACCTCGTGGACGGCGCGCTTGGCACCGAGGAGGACGGGGCGGCGCGCATGGTGCACACCCCGTGGTTCGACTACGACATCCCCTTTGAGCAGGCGGCGGAGACCGGCACGCGCAAGGTGATCGCCGAGCACGCCACCATCGGCCTGGTGGTGACCACCGACGGCACCATCTCCGACATCCCGCGCGAGAATTACGCGGCGCCGGAGGAGCGGGTGGTGGAGGAGCTCAAGGACCTGGGCAAGCCCTTCATCGTCGTGCTCAACTCGCGCCAGCCCGCCGCCCCGGAGGCGCAGGCCCTGCGCGAGCGCCTCCAGGAGCGCTACGGCGTGCCGGTGCTGGCCCTCAACGTAAAGGAGATGGAAGGCCCGGACATCCAGGGCATGTTTGAGGAGGTGCTCTTCCAGTTCCCCCTGCGCGAGATCTTCATCGGCGTCCCCGACTGGCTCAACGCCCTGGACGACGACCACTGGCTCGCCCGCCACGTGCTGGAGGGCGTGCGCGAGGGCGCGGGGGGCCTCAGCCGCGTGCGCGACCACGCCGTCTTTGCCCGGGCCTTCGCCTCCTCGCCCTATACCGGCGAGCTGGCCACCGAGGGCATCGACCTGGGCCAGGGCCGGGTGCGCTACGCCCTGCCGCTCAGGGAAGGGCTGTTCAACCGGGTGCTGGGCGAGGAGTGCGGCACGGAGATCCGCGGCGACGCGCACCTGCTGCGGCTGATGAAGGAGCTGGTGGCGGCCAAGACCGAGTATGACCACGTGGCCGACGCGCTCAGGAGCGTGCGGGAGACGGGCTACGGGCTGGTGACGCCCACGATGAGCGAGCTGACGCTCCAGGAGCCCGAGATCGTGCGGCAGGGCAGCCGCTTCGGCGTGCGGCTCAAGGCCAACGCGCCGTCCCTGCACCTCATCCGCGTGGACATCGAAACCGAAGTCAGCCCCGTGGTGGGGACCGAAAAGCAGAGCGAGGAGCTGGTGCGCTATCTGCTGGAGGAGTTTGAAAACGACCCCCAGCGCATCTGGAACACCAACTTCTTCGGCAAGAGCCTGCACGAGCTGGTGCGCGAGGGGCTCAGCAACAAGCTCATGCGCATGCCCGCCGACGCGCAGGAGAAGGTCCAGGAGACCCTCTCCAAGATCATCAACGAGGGCAGCGGCGGCATGATCTGCATTTTGCTCTAGCATCCCCCAGCGTGTCGGAAGCGCTTTCGCCGGGGCGCCGTCTGTCAAAAAACCTGTGTCGGCAGGTCTGGAGGGCCCGCGGGCCCTCCAGACCTGCTGTTGCTATACCAGAAAGCGAAACAGCGAAACCAGCGGCGAGGCCGCCAGGATCAGCAGGTTTTTGAGCCATGGCGTCTCAAGCGCCTCCGCCTCCCCCGCCCCGTAGCCGCCGTCCGCCGCCACCGGCAGCGCCATGGCGCGCATCTCAAGCATGTAGTCCTCCGCCATCCCGCAAAGCGCCTCGCCGCGCACGGCCAGCATCACCTCGGTGTCGCTGTAGGCGCTGCGCATGTCGAAGTTGAACGAGCCGAACACGCTCACCTCCCCGTCCACCAGCATGGCCTTGGTGTGCATGCTGCGCGGGGCCTGAAGCTCGTAGCAGGTCAGGGGCATGGAAAGCGCCATCCCGCGGTGGAACACCGCGTCCGCCGAGGCCACGATGTTGTTGCCCCCGGCGCGCGAGTTGGTCAGCAGCACCGCCTCGGGCACGCCCTCAAGCGCCGCGCGCAGGCTGTCGCGCATCGCCGAAGAGAGCACCACATAGGGCGTCTGAATCCACACCCGCTCCTTCGCGCCCCGAATCAGCGCCATCAGGTCGTCCCACAGCGCGGGCGCCTTGACGCCCCAGTCCGTGGGATTGGTCAGAAGCGCCCAGCCCTCCACCGGCACCGTCAGCGCCTCCCAGTCCGCCGGGGCGACGGCCCGCGCCCATTCCTGCTCCAGCGACTCCCACCGCAGGCGAAGCTCCTCCGCCAGCGCCTCCACGCCCGCCCGCCGCCAGGCCGGGGCCTGCTCGTAGGCCGGCGCGCAGCGCTCCTCCCACAGGCGGTCGAAATACGCCCTCAGCGCCTCCGCCGCGCCGCCCGGGCCGCTGCACATGAGCACGTCCAGGTCGTAGTTGTAGTCCGGGTGCTCCTGGGGGGTGAGAAACTCGTCGGAGATGTTGCGCCCGCCCAGCACAAAGGTCCTTCCGTCGGCGATGACGTACTTCTCGTGAAAGCGCGCGCTCAGCCCCCAGGGGGCCAGGAGGTTGACGGGGTTGTAGCAGCGCACCTCGATATTGGGGTGCGTGCCCAGCGCGTAGCCCAGGTCCCCGCCCAGGAAGTTGAGCCGCCCCACCAGGCCGTCCACCACCACGCGCACCCGCACGCCCCGGTCCGCCGCGTCCAGAAGCGCCGCGGCCACGTCCCGCCCGCTCTCGTCATCGGCGTAGAGATAGGTGGCCACATCCAGCGAGGTCTGCGCGTTGGCGATGAGGTTGAGCCGCGCCGCCATCGCCTCCTCGCCCGTGGTCAGAATCGTCGCCCGCTCGCCCTGCGCGCCGTCCCACGCCGCCTGCGAAAACGCCGGCTGCGCCTCCCGCGACGCGGGCGGGAAGGCATAGGGCAGCGCCGCCAGAAGCACGTAGGCGGCCACAAGCAGCCCGACCCAGCGCCCCACCTTGCGCCTGCGCATCTTCCCTCCCCCCTTTCCCTGCCATCATAGCAGGCAAAAATGAACAAAATATCCGCAAACGGTGAACAAAGCGTAACCAAATCGGAAAAACGCCCTTCCTCCGCCCGGGTGAATGTGGTATGATAGGAGCAGTCCAGCGTCGGGAGGGGATGGAATGGAAAAGCGGAAATTCCTGGCGATTCTGCTTTTGAGCACGCTGATTATCTCCGTGTATTTTCTCTTTGAGCGCGGCAGCTCGCTCACGGGCCTGTTCAGAACCCTCTGGGGCATCCTCATGCCCTTTTTTCTGGGCGGCGTGCTGGCCTTCGTGCTCAACGTGCCGCTGCGCTTTTTCGAGCGGCTGCTGCTGTTTTTCATGGACCGCTCGCCCGGCCTGCGCCGCTTCAAGCGCCCGCTGGCCATGGTACTGGTGCTGGCGCTGGTGGCGGGCGTGGTGTATGTCGTCATGTCCATCGTCGTGCCCGAGCTCATCAACACCATCCTCTCCATCATCCGCGCCATCCCCGCGGCGCTGCAGCGGCTGGACGAGCTCATCGAGCCCTACGGCCTGAGCGTCTCGCAGGTGCTCAGCGCCAGCTTCACCGTGCCCACCGCCAGCGACGTGGACGCCAAGATCGCCGACATGATTAACCTCCTGCTCAAGGGCGCGGCGTTTTCCACCACCGTTATCGGCACGGTGTATCAAAACGTGCTGAGCTTCTTTTTCACCGTCATGTTCACCATCTACTTCCTCTCCTCCAAGGAGCGCCTGGCCTCGCAGCTTAAAAGCGTCATGCGCGCCTACCTCAGGCCCGCCTGGGTGGAAAAGGTCCTCTCGGTGGCGACCCTCAGCCAGCGCACGTTTTCCAGCTTCATCACCGGCCAGTGTCTGGAGGCGTGTATTCTGGGCGCGATGTTCTTTGTGACCATGACGCTGCTTGGCATGCCCTATGTGCTGCTCATCAGCGTCTTTATCGGCGTGACCGCGCTCATTCCGGTGATCGGCGCGTGGATGGGCTGCATCGTGGGCGCGGTGCTCATTCTGGTGAGCGATCCCCTGCAGGCGCTGGGGTTCGTTTTGCTCTTTCTCGTCCTCCAGCAGATCGAGGGCAACCTCATCTACCCCCATGTCATGGGCAACGCCATCGGCCTGCCGTCGATCTGGGTGCTCTTTGCGGTGCTGGTGGGCGAGGGCCTGATGGGCGTTCTGGGGATGCTGCTGTTTATCCCGCTCACCTCGGTATGCTACACGCTCCTGCGCGAGCAGGTGCATAAGCGGCTGAAGGCGCGCGGCGAGCCCACCGCCTGACAAAAAGCG
>CALVKX010000193.1 GCA_944333375.1 uncultured Eubacteriales bacterium | reverse complement strand
GCTGGCGCTCCACCTCGGATGCCACCCTGCGTGCCAGCGCCGCGTCGGTCACGGCCAGCCACGCTGAGGAGAGGCGGTCGTGCTCGGCCTGCGAAAGCAGGTCGGCGGCCAGGTGGACGGGATCGCTGTTTGCGTCGGAGACGATCATGATCTCGCTGGGACCGGCGATCATGTCGATGGCGCACAGGCCCCGGGCATAGCAGAGCTGCTTGGCGGTGGCGACGTAGATGTTGCCGGGCCCCACGATCTTGTCCACGCGGGGAACGCTCTGCGTGCCGAAGGCCAGCGCGGCCACGGCCTGCGCGCCGCCCGCGCGCACCACCGTGCGAACGCCCGCGAGCCTGGCCGCGGCCAGAATCGCAGCGGGCACCTTGCCGTCCGGGCCGGGCGGGGTGGCCATGACGATGGTCTCCACCCCGGCGATTTTGGCGGGGATGGCGTCCATCAGGACGCTGGAGGGATAGCGCGCCGTGCCGCCGGGCACGTAGAGCCCGGCGCTGGCCAGCGGCAGCACGCGCTGGCCCACCACCACGCCGGGGCCCGGGGTATCGACAAAGCCGGCGCGCTTTTGCAGCCGGTGAAAGCGCTCGATGTTGCGGGCGGCGAGGCGCAGGGTGTCCAGAAACTCCGGCTCCACCTGCGAAAAGGCCGCCTCCAGCTCCTCCGGGGGCACCAGCAGGCCGTCGGGGCGCGCGCCGTCAAATTTCTCGCAACAGTCCAGCACGGCCTCGTCCCCGCGGAGGCGCACATCCTCCAAAATCGCCTCCACCGCCTCCGACACGTCGCGCTTGATTTCCGCGGCGCGGTCCAGCAATGCGGCGGCCGGTTGTCCCTGATATTCGATGATGCGGATCATGGGCGTTCCTCCTTGCGGTCCAGCTCGGAACGGATGCGACTGAGCAGCTCCGTGATGGCCGGCTCCTTGAATTTCATGGCGGCCTTGTTGGCGATCAGGCGCGCGCTGACGGGCAGGATCTCGCGGGTCACTTCGAGGTTGTTCTGCCTGAGGGTCGTCCCCGTTTCCACAATGTCGACGATCACGTCGCTCAGGTGCAGAAGCGGCGCCAGCTCGATAGAGCCGTTGAGTTTGATGACCTCGATCTCGCGGCTCTGGGCGGCATAGAAGCGCTTGGCGATGGCGGGGTATTTCGTGGCCACGCGAAGCGGACGCTGCCGGTCCTCCCGGAAGCCCACGGGCGCGGCCTCGGCCATGCGGCATTTGCCAAAGCCCAGGTCCAAAAGCTCATAGACGTCATTTCCGCCCTCCAAAAGCACGTCCTTGCCCACCACGCCCACGTCGGCCGCGCCGTGCTCGACGTAGATGGCCACATCCGAGGGCTTGACCAGCAGGTAGCTCATCCCGATCTTTTCGTCGGTCAGCACCAGCCGACGGTCATCCTGCTCCATGGCGGCGCAGTCGTAGCCGGCGGCCTTGAACAGCCGGTAGACCTTGTCGCCAAGACGCCCCTTGGGCAATGCCACATTCAGCATGCGCCGCTCACCTCCTCCAGGGCGCCGTCGCGGTAGCGAAGCGTCTTTCCCGCCCGCAGGCCGGGCGGCGGCGCCTGCGCCGCCAGCACCCGCCGGCCCTGCTCCCTGAGGGCGTCCAGCGCGCGGAGCACGCCGGGCACGCTGTCCTGCGCCGTATAGAGCACCAGCGCGTCCACGTCGTCCCCGGCGGGCCGGGCGATTACGCGCTGCAGCTCGTCCAGATAGAGCGCGAAGCCCAGGCCGTCGCCGGCTTTTCCGAACTTGCGCATGAGCTTGTCATAGCGTCCCCCGCTGAGCACCACGCGCGGAGCGCCCTCGACGTATCCCTGGAAAACCAGCCCGTTGTAATAGTCGAGGTCATTTATGATGGAGAAATCCAGCCGTACGTGCGCGCACAGCCCCAGCGCGTCCAGCGCGGCATACAGGCTGGAGAGCTCGCCGATGGCGCGCCTCATCTCCTCGCCCACGGCGATATCCGCCGCGCGGTCGAGCGTTTGGGTAAAGCTGCCGCCCAGGGTGGGCAGGTTGGCAATGCGCTCGGCGTAAAACGGCGGGACCTGCCACTGGGAGAGCACGCGCGCCAGCTCGTGCGCGTTTTTCTGACGGATCAGCCGGCTGGCCTGGCTGCGCTGCGCCCCGTCCAGCCCCGCGCCGGCCAGCAGGCTTGCGGCAAAGCCCATGTGGCTTATGTCCAGCACAAAGCGGGCGCCCGTGAGGCGCAGGCTTTCGATGGCGAGGCGAAGGACCTCGCACGTGCCGTAGAGATCCGCTTCCCCCAAAAGTTCCACGCCCAGCTGCCCGATTTCCGTAAACTCATGGTCGGTGGGGGAGACCCGGTAGACGCTTTCATGGTAGTACAGCTTCTCCACCTGCCCGCGCTCCGCCCGCGCCCGCTTGACGATGGACAGCGTCACGTCCGGCTTGAGCGCCATCAGACGCCCGTTGGCGTTGGTGAAGCTCAGGACGCTTTCGCTGGGCAGAAAGCTCTTGTTTTCCGAATAGAGCGCGTATTCCTCGAAGCGGCGCATGGGAAAGCGCGTATAGCCACAGCTTTCATACAGGCCGCGCAGGCCGAGCACCAGGCGTTCCTGGGGACTGAGCACATCGGGAACGGACATCAAACCCCTCCTTCCGGCATGGTGCAAAGTATAGCATGCTTTAGCACTTTAGTCAAGCACAGCAGAAAAGAAATCATGCAAGACAGCGGGGAGGCCTGGAAGGAAGAAGCGAACGGATAACGAAGGACGGGGCGGCCCATCAGACCGCCCCATCCACGACGTTTTCAAAACGCCCATCCGCCAGCTCAGGCTTCCGGCTCCATCAGGCCGAGGTCGCCGTCCTTGCGCAGGTAGAGCACATTGGTACGGTCGGTCTCTACATTGACGAAGACGAAGAAGCTGTGGCCCAGCAATTCCATTTGCAAAATGGCATCCTCCACGCTCATCGGACGTACCGGGAAAGTCTTGTGACGAACCACCTTGGGGGTCGAGGCGTCCTCGGTGAGGGTTTCGGCGGTCGCCGCGTCGTACTCGAGCTCACCGGGGTTGAAGGCGTCTTCGCGAAGCCGCTTGCCCAGCTTGGTGCGGTGCTTGTGAATCTGGCGTTCCAGCTTGGCCAGCGCCTGGTCGATGCTGACATAGAGGTTGTCGTCGTTGGAAGCCTCGGCGCGAAGCACGACGCCCTCAAAGGGAACGGTGATCTCACAGGTGCGGCGGTTGTTCTTCTCCCGGGTCAAACGCACGAAAATATCGGTGTTGGGGTTAAGATAACGCTCCATCTTGGAGGTTTTCTTCATGACGCGCTCGGTGATGCCGGGGCTGACTACCATGTTTTTGCCGGTGATGGTCGTTTTCATAACTGAATGCTCCTTATTTGTAATAGGGAAGGAATCAGACGCAGCGGCGCAAGGCCCTTCGTCCATAGCCGGGGAGGAAAAATGATGCGTGTGCCAATGGAACCACGCTCCTTTCCGAAAGATGACATGGGTACCCTCGCCTGCTGAATGATGTTTTAGAACCCCGCCTTTTCCTTATCCCTTTATTTGTTATTTTGTTCGACATCGCGCGGATGAATTCCTGCCGCGGGGTTGTACGGCTTGCAGCATTTACACTTTCGTCATATTTATAAGCAGGAAGATGTTTTTTATGGAAAGAATATAATCCTTGATTTCCAAAAAAATTTAAAAAAATGTGAACGAATTGGCAGGGTCATACGTCTTATTATATGAAACACCGCGTTTTACCGCGGCGCTCCTGCGGAGGAGAGCGGCCGTCGGCCAGAAAAGAATAGGCATCCAAGGAGGTCGAGAACATGAAGAAACTGAGGAGGCGCCTGATAGCCCTTGCAACGGCGGTGCTGATGCTCTGCGGAATCGCATTGGCCGATTCCCCTTGCGATCATCAGTGGAGCGAATGGCGCATGGACGAGACAAACAAAACCCAGGAGGTGCGCAACTGTTTGGCTTGTCAGCAGACAGAAACACAGCCGCACAAGTGGGGCGAGTGGATGGATCAGGGGGACGGCACAGAAAAGCACGAGTGTCTCTCCTGCAAGAAGGTAGAGTTTCGGCAGATCGAGATGCCTGAGGGGACGGAGCCGGAAGGCGGGAATCAGGAGCCGGATGGCGGCCAGCCTGAGGGGACGGAGCCGGAAGGCGGGAACCAGGAATCGGATGGCGGCCAGCCTGAGGGGACG
>CALVKX010000192.1 GCA_944333375.1 uncultured Eubacteriales bacterium | reverse complement strand
ACCGCCATGGCGTTTACCGGCACGGTGATGATGGCGCTGGTCTACGCCGGCTACGGGCTGCTGGCCACGCAGCTTTGCCGCAGGCGCGGCGCGGCGGCGCTGGCGTTTTTTCTGTTGTTCCTCAACGGCGGCCTGGGCTTTTTCTACACGCTGGACGCCACCGTCAGCGGCTACAGCGTCACCTCCATGTGGGATAACCTGGCCAACGTCATGCAGGGCTATTACCAGACCCCCACCAACCAGCCCGACCCGCACAACCTGCGCTGGGTCAACATCATCTGCGACATGCTGGTGCCCCAGCGCGGCATTTTGGGCGGCTGGACGCTTCTGATGCCGGCGCTCAACCTCCTCGTGCCCCCGCTGTGCCGCCGGGAGCGCCACGGCGTGCGCGAGCTGCTGCTGCTGGCGCTGCTTGCGGGCGGGCTGCCGCTGGCGCACACGCACAGCTATCTGGCGCTGGTGCTGTTTTCGGCCGGCGCGTGCGCCTACTGCGTGGTCACTTCGCCCCGGGGGAAGCGCTTTGATGCCTTCCGCCCCTGGCTCCTCTACGGGGCGGTGGCGGCGGCGCTTTCGCTTCCGCAGCTCATCGCCTTCACCTTCGTGCAGGCCACGGGCAGCGATCATTTTCTCAGCGTCTGGTTCAACTGGGCCAACAACCGGGGAAATCAGGGGCTGGTGGACACCTACCTGTGGTTCTATCTCAAAAACGTGGGCGTGCCCTATGTGCTGATTCTGCTGGCGCTGTGCCGCCGCAAGCCCAAGGATGCGCTTGCTGTGCCGGACGACCTGCGGCAGATCCGCCTGATCGCCTGCGGCGCCTTCCTCATCTACGGGGTGGCCGAGCTTTTCAAGTTCCAGCCCAACGAGTACGACAACAACAAGCTCCTCTACGTCTGGTTCCTCCTGTGCCTGCCCATGGCCGCCGATTACGCCATGGAGGCCTTCTCCCGCCTGCGCGGCCTGCCGGGGCGGCGGGTGATCGCCGCGGGATTTCTCGTCTGCTGCTTCGCCTCCTCCACGCTCACCGTGGCGCGCGAATGTGTCAGCGACTACCAGGCCTACAGCGCCATCGACATCGAAACAGCGGAATATGTGCTTGAAAACACCCCCGAGCACAGCGTCTTCCTTACCGGCAACCAGCATCTCAATCCCGTCAGCTCCCTCGCCGGACGCACCATCCTGTGCTCCAGCGACCTGTACCTGTACTATCACGGCTTCAACACCACGCAGCGTCAGGCCGAAATCGCGGCCTTCTACGCGGATCCCGCCGCAAACCTTGACCTGCTGAGGCAATATCAGGTACAATATATCTACGTCAGCCCCTATGAGCGCGCCAACGCCCAGTACGCGCTTGACGAGGCGGGGCTGGAGGCGCTGTTCCCGCTGGCCTATGAGTCGCAGGGGGGAGAGAACCGCATCTTCGAGGTCCCGGAGGCGTACCGGCAATGAAACGGTTCCTGCGCTATGCCCTGGAGCATGACCGCCGGATCCGCGCGGTATTTCTCAGGGACGGCAAGATGATGCAGAAAACGGTGAGCGTCCTTGCCTTTGACGGGGAAAGCGTCACCCTTCGCGCCGGGGCCAGGCAGGCGCCCTTTACGCTGCCCCTGAGCGACCTGCTCAGCTGCGACTATGCGCGGGGGGACCACGGCGAGGACTGACTGGGGAGGAAGAACGTCCATGGTGCAAAAGATCAAAGGTTATCTGCAAGCGCATGAAAAGCAGTATGAGTTGCTGCGCTACCTCATCGCCGGGGGCCTGACGACGCTGCTGAGCATGGTGATCCATTACGGCTGCTGCTTCATCCTGGCCGAAAAGGCACCCTATGGCGGCGGACTTATTCCCTGGGTGGTGGATTCCATCAACCGGGCCAACAATGTCCAGATGTCCATTGCCAGCGCCGTCTCCTGGGTGATCGCGGTGCTGTTCGCCTTCTGGATCAACCGCGGTATGGTTTTTCATGCGCAGGGCCAGGGAAAGGTGCTGACCGGACTTGTGCAGTTCGCCGGCAGCCGCCTGGTGAGCTTTCTGGTCTTCGAGCAGGGGCTGATGCTGCTGCTCAAGGCGGTGGGCGTGTCCAATATCCTCAACCGCGTGGTCGTGCTGGTGTTCGTGATGGTATTCAACTACGTGGTCAGCAAGTTCTGGATCTTCAAAAAGGCCGCGTAAGGCCGGGAAAAAGCGAAAAAACCGTCAGGGAAAAGCCCAGGGAGAGCGCCCCGTGAAGCATGCGCATCATAAGCAGCTTCACGGGGCGCACGCATCTGTCCACAAACATCAGGTTTTGCAGCCAGATGCTCAGGCCCCCGAAGGAGCATAGCGCGCATAAAAGAGGCAGCGGCGGCCGGGGAAAGGCCTCCAGCACGGCAGCCGCTCCGCCGCCTACTTCCATAAGCGCCCATACCGCCGCAACAAGCGGCCGGTGCTCCGCCATCCACGCCGGGAACAGCGCCGTGAGCAGCGCCTTGATGACCCCTGCGGCGGCGGCGAAGGCCATCATCGCCCCGCATACCGCCACAAGCGCCGTGGCGGCGCCGGCCACGGCCGCGGGCAGCGAAGGGGACTGTTCCCGCGCGGCCGGCTTCCGCGGAGGCACGGCGCTTCCGCGGCGCTCCATGAGCCGTACCAGCCCCGCCGTGGCCAGCGCACCCAGCCAGTGGCACGCGAGCATGGCCCAGCAACCCGCCTTCAGCCCCGTCCAGGTCGCCAGCGTGCCCACGAAGAACATCGGGCTCATCACCCCGCAGGCGGCCAGCAGAGGCTCCAGCGCACGAGGAGAGACGGCTCCGGCGCGCCACAGGTCGTCAAGTCGCTGCGCGCTGGCCGGGGAGCCGGAGGCGAAGGAAAACAGCACCGCGCCCACGGCGTCGCGCACGGGGGAATGTTCGTGGTTTTTGCCGGGGGTGAACAGCCGGCAGAGCACCATCATGGGCAGGAGCGCGGGCATGACGCCGCTGGCGAAGACCTGCGCCGCTTGGGACGCCGCGGCCATGGCTTCGGAGGAAAACATCAGCACCGCCGCCAGACATGCGCCCATGACCAGCCCGCCCATCCCATGCGCCCCCTTTTGAGGGTATTGTATGTGCGCAACGCCTTGATTAGGCCGCGGCAAACATGGAGCTTTTTCACAAAAACCGTCAAATTGTTTGCTTTTCTCGCAAAAGCATCTTTTCAGGAACGGCAATTTGCGGTATACTGATTCTGTCTCTCCCTACCTACGTTCGCTTGAGAAGGGGTATGCTTGTGACGGACTTTGTAAGCACCTGGAACAACGACCTTCTGACCGTTCCCTTCGCCCCGCTTGGGCTGATCGCGATGCCGGGCTGCGAGGAGCTCGGTCAGAAGGTCAACAACTGGCTCATGAAATGGTACGAGCAGCAGGAAGCTCTGGAGGACACCCCGCTGTTTTCCCTGATGGGCGCCAACCGTCACGATTTTCTGATCGAGGCGCACTGTCCCCGCTTTGGCACGGGCGAGGGCAAGGGAATGATTAAAAGCAGCGTGCGCGGCTACGACATCTACATCCTGACCGATATCGGAGCTTATAACGTCACCTATAAGATGTATGGGCGCGAGGTGCCCATGTCCCCTGACGACCACTATCAGGACCTCAAGCGCATCATTGCGGCCATCGGCGGCCGCGCCAAGCGCATCAACGTCATCATGCCCATGCTCTACGAGGGCCGCCAGCACCGCCGCACCAGCCGCGAAAGCCTGGATTGCGCCCTGGCGCTGCAGGAGCTGGAGCAGATGGGCGTGAGCAACATCATCACCTTTGACGCCCACGATCCCCGCGTGCAAAACGCGGTGCCCCTGATCGGCTTTGACAGCGTCAAGCCCAGCTATCAGATCCTCAAGGCGCTGTTCCGCCGGGAGTGTGATTTGCAGATCGACCGCGATCATATGATGATCGTCAGCCCCGACGAGGGCGCCATCGACCGCAACATCTTCTACAGCTCCGTGCTGGGCATCGACATGGGCCTGTTCTATAAGCGGCGCGACTACACCAGCGTCGTGGACGGGCGCAACCCCATCATCGCGCACGAGTATCTGGGCGATGACGTGGAGGGCAAGGACGTCTTTGTCTCCGACGACATCCTCTCCTCTGGCGAGAGCGTTTTGGACCTGGCCCGCGAGCTTAAGAAGCGCAAGGCCAACCGCATCTTTGCCGCCGCGACCTTCGCGCTGTTTAC
>CALVKX010000191.1 GCA_944333375.1 uncultured Eubacteriales bacterium | reverse complement strand
AGCATCTGGCGGAAAAGGCCGCCGTAGGCGGACTTTTTCGACAAACTGAGGCCCCTGCCATCCGGCAGGGGCCTCAATGCGTTTGTACGATGTTCACTCACGCTCCAAAAAGCGCCTGAGCTGCGAGCGGTTGGCGGAAAGGTCCGGGGTCAGGACCATCATGCCGCTGATGGTTTCGTCCGCATAGGTTCCGTCAAAGGGCACATGCGCGCCCCGGATCTCCAGATCCTCCTGCCCCGGCAGCGGGGCCAGCGCGGCCAGGTCCCGCAGCTCCAGATCGGTTTCCACCTCGCTCAGGAGCGTCAGGGCCAGGCGGATGAGCGGCAGCGGCTCCAGCGCCACCAGGCGTTCCGCCGCGCTTTGCAGGAGGCGCTGCTGGCGGCCGGTGCGCTGAAAATCGCTGTCGATCTTGCGGATGCGGCAGAAGCTCAGCGCCTGACGGCCGCCGAGAAGCTGCGTGCCAGCCTCCTCCAGCAGCCCGTCGTTTTGGGAAAGACCCACCTGGCGGTTGTAATCCTGCAGGATTTTGTTGAGCTGCTCCCGCTCCGCCTCGGTGATGTCGACCTCCAGGCCGCCCATCAGGTCCACGGCGCTCACCAGCGTAGGAAAATGCGCCGTCAGGGTGTGATCGACGCTGACGCCGAAATTCTCCTCCAGCGTGCGCTTGAGAAGCGCCTCGCCGCCATAGAAATAGGCGGCATTGAGCCGATCCTTCCCGTGGCCGGGGATGGAGACGTAGAGGTCGCGCAGGAACGAAACCAGCCGGATATCGCCCGCCTCGGGATCGACGCTCGCCAGCATCATCACGTCGCTGCGGCCCGCCTCGCCGGCGGTGTCCACGCCGATGAGCAGCACGCTAAAGGGCGCGGCCTGCGCGCTCAGGGAGGTCAGGAGCACCAGCATCGCGCACACCAGGGCGGCGGCGCGCTTGGGAAAACGCATCATGAAAAAAGCCCTCCTTTGCGTTGGTGTCTACACAACGCGGGGGAGGGCGGTTTTGTTGCCTGTGGGGGGATTTGCCGCTCAGGTGTAGTCGGTGTCGAACTGTACCACCAGCCGGTAACGGTCATCCAGCGAGCGGGCGTAGGCGTTGAGGGACTTGAGCAGCTCGTCGCGCCCTCTGTAGCCCGCGGGGGTCACACAATCGAAGATCAGGTTGATATGCCCCTGGCCCGGCACCATGCGGAAGTCGTGCAGGCTCAGGCAGGGATCGGTGTTCTTGAGAAAGTCTGACATCTGCTGATGGACGCGGTTGACGTTCTCATCCGAGGTCACCACGGGGTCCATGTGGATGCAGATGGCCATGTGCATCTTTTCCCCGATCTCGCGCTCGGCGTCGTCGATCACCTCATGGATGGCTAGGATGTTGGCGTCCGCGCTCACCTCCGCGTGCACCGAGGCGATGCAGCGGCCCGGGCCGTAGTCATGCAGCACCAGGTCGTGAATCCCCAAAATGCCCTCGCGGGAAAGGAGCAGCTCGCGGATCTGCCGGATCTTTTCGGGGTCGGGCTTGCCGCCCAGCAGGCTGTCCACGGTGTCGCGGCAGACCTCAAAGCCCGCCTTGAGCACCACGAACGCCACCAGAAGGCCGATCCAGCCGTCGATGGCCCAGCCGAAGGCCAGATAGGCCAGAACGCTGAGCAGCACGGCGCCGGTGGAAAGCACATCGCCCAGGCTGTCCTTGGAGGCGGCCAGGAGGGTGCCGTTGCGGATCGCGCTTCCCAGCCTGCGGTAGAAAAAGAACAGCCACAGCTTAAAGAGGACGGAGGCGGTCAGCACGGCCACGACCACCCAGGAGATGGTGAGGGGCTCGGGGCTGAGAACCGAGGCCACGCCGTCGCGCAGGAGCTGCAATCCCATGAGCACGATCAGGGCGCCCACGGCCAGCGAGCCCAGGTATTCCATGCGCCCGTGCCCGAAGGGATGCTCCTGATCGACGGGCTTTCGCGCCAGGCGGGTGGTAATGAGGGTGACAATGCTTCCGGCGGCGTCGGAGAGGTTGTTGGCGGCGTCGGCCATGATGGCCAGCGACCCGCTCCATAGCCCCATGAGAAACTTGCCGGCGCACAGGAGCAGGTTGACCGCGATTCCCGTGGCCGCGGCCAGCGTGCCGTAGGCGGCGCGCACGTCCGGGTCCTCTACACGGGACGGCTCGCGGATAAAGCGTCGAATCAGCCATGCGGTCAAGGCACAGCGCCTCCTTTGGATGGATATGGCCGGTATATGCGGCGATGTCCGATCATTATACCAAAAGGGAGGCCAAGAGACAAGCCAGAAAATACCTCAGCCCTTCCGGCACAGCTTCGCCCATCGGGGCAGGGCCTCAAGTCCCCTGGCAAACGTCGCCAGATGCGCCGGGACGTCGATGCCCTGCGGACAGGCCCTGACGCATTTCCCACAGCTCAGGCAGGCCGAGGGGCGGCTGCCCTCCTCCAGCGCCGCCATGCGCTCGGCGGGAGCGGAGGTGAGGCGAAACTCGTTGTACGCCGCCAGGAGCATCGGAATATCCAGCCCCGCGGGGCAGCCGTCGCAGCAGTAGCGGCAGGCGGTGCAGGGCACGAAGCGCTTCATGCGCTCGGCGATATCCAAAAGCGCCTCCCGCTCCGGGGGTGTGAGCGGCTTTGGCTGCCCGAAGGTCTCCACGTTTTCCGTGAGCTGGTCCATGCTGGACATGCCGCTGAGGACCATGGCCACGTTGGGCAGGTCCTGCACGAAACGGAAAGCCCACGCGGACGGGCTTTCCCCGGGCCTGAGCGCCCGCAGGCGCGCCTCGTCCGCCGCCTCCAGCCGCGCCAGCCGTCCGCCCCGGACGGGCTCCATCACCCAAACCGGGATGCCGCGTTCCGTGAGGAACGCATACTTGGCCTTGGCGTCCTGAAAGGTCCAGTCCAGGTAGTTGAGCTGGATCTGGCAAAACTCCATCTCGCTGCCGTAGCGCTCCACAAACGCACGCAGGTTATCCATCTGCCCGTGGCTGGAAAAGCCCAGATGCCGGATGCGCCCGTTGCGCCGCTGCTGCAAAAGGTAGGGTAGGATGCCCAGGCCGGGGTCTGTGTAGATCCCGACGGAACTTTCCGAGACGTTATGAAGGAGGTAGAAGTCAAAATAGGAGACGTCGCATTTTTTGAGCTGCTCCTCAAAGATGGCCGCGGGATCGCGGCGTTCGGAGAGCATGTGACCGGGAAACTTGGTGGCCAGCAGGAACGAATCGCGGGGGTAGTCGCTCAGCACACGGCCCATGATGCGCTCGGACTCGCCCTTGTGATAGAAATAGGCGGTGTCGAAGTAGCGCACGCCGTGGCTGAGGGCATAGGCGGTCATCCGGCGCACCTGCGCCTCGTCCACCTTTTCCGACCCGTCCGCAAGCAGCGGCAGGCGCATGGCCCCGAAGCCAAGCAGGGGAAGCTTCATATCCTGGAAATCACGGTAGATCATGGGCGCGCCCTCCTTATGGAACGGCTCAGGCCGTCAGATGTTTCAAGCATACCACGGGCCCGTGGCGGTCTGTCAAGGGTTGGGGGAAATTTTCCGCCCCCTGCCGCGCAGAAATTAGGCTTTGCAAAATCTGTATAAGTGAGCTATACTGTTTTATGACGGAAAAACCATCTTTCCGGCAAAGTACGACCGATCACGACAGGAGAAAGATATGCAGAAGGTTTTGATTATCGGCGCGGGCCCTGCGGGGCTGACGGCCGCTTATGAGCTGCTCAGGCATGGTTATGAGGTAACGGTGCTGGAAAAGAGCCATGAAATTGGCGGCATCTCCAGAACGGTCCGCGTTGAGGGCCACCGCATGGACATCGGCGGCCATCGCTTTTTCAGCAAGGACCAGCGCGTGATGGACTGGTGGAGCCAAATGATGCCTCTGCAGGGCGCGCCCTCCTTTGACGACAAGACGCTGGGGCGTCCCGTGCCCCTGGCCGAGGGCGGCCCCGACCCCGAGCGCGAGGACCGCGTCATGCTCGTGCGAAACCGCGTCAGCCGCATCTATTACGACAGGCACTTCTTTGACTATCCCATCAGCCTCAAGCTCGAGACGCTCAAGACCATGGGCTTTGGCACCACCATGAAGGTGGGCCTGAGCTTTCTTGGCGCGACGATTCACAAGCGCCCCAACGACAACCTGGAGAACTTCTACATCAACAGCTTTGGCAAAAAGCTCTACGGCATGTTCTTTGAGGGCTACACCGAAAAGCTCTGGGGCCGCCATCCCCGCGAGATCGACGC
>CALVKX010000190.1 GCA_944333375.1 uncultured Eubacteriales bacterium | reverse complement strand
GCATGGCCGATGATGACGTTGGTGCCGTGCTCCACCGCGCGAAGGGCGAAGGCCAGCTTGGCGCGTGCGCCGTTGGCGCCTGTGCGGCTGGCGCCCGAGCAGTGGCCCATGAGCTCCGTCACCCGGGCACGCACCTCCATCAGGTCGCAGCCGCTGACCAAGCGCACCAGAGTGTCGGGATCATCCCGGTCCAGGTAGATCCCCTCCGTGCTGGTGAGCAGGATGAGGGTTTTGGCGCCTACGAGCTGGGCGACCACCTCGGCGGTTTCGTCGTTGTCCACACACTCCACCACATCCATCCCCACGGCGCGGCGGCTGGCAAGCTCCATCTTGCGCACCTCCTCGTCGCTGACGGGGTCGTTGTAGTTGATGATGGGGATGACCTGCTGCGCGGCGGCGCGCAGCAACATCCGATGGATGTGCTCGCGGCGCATGGGATCGTTGAAATGCGTATGCTCCACCAGCACCTGCCGGATGCCGTACTCCGGGCGGATGAACTGGCGGTAGGTGTTCATCAGGATGGTCTGCCCCTGCGCGGAGTAGTCCACCTTGTCCTGCTCGGTCACGCCCGTGAGCTCATGGCCGGTGCGCTTGAGATAGTCCAGACGGCCGATCTCGGTAGCGCCGCTGGTCACCAGAATCATGCCAGGGCGCAAATCGCCGCCCAGACGCTGAAAAATGTTGTAGTCAATGGCGTTCTCCTCCTTCTGGATGAGCGCCATGCTGCCGATCTTGACCACCAGATCCAGGGTTTCCATGCTGCTTCCTTCCTCTCCCTCAGCCCTCAGGCTGCTGTGTAAGCACATTCATCCACTGACGCTTGCGAAAGTGCGGGATGCCCACCGCCATCTTGACCGCCTCTTCCAAGAAGGTGCATGCGTACACCCATTCCAGCGGCCAGTGAAAAACCAGCGCAGCAAGCCCCGTGCTGGTGACACCCACCAGCCACAGCGTGCCCACGTCCAAAAAGAGGCTGAACAGGGTGTCGCCGCCGGAGCGGAGCACGCCGACGATGTTGATGGTGTTGAAGGCGCGGAACCAGATGGTCATCGCCCCCAGAAGCAGGATAAACTGCGCCTTGTCGCGTACCTCCAGGGACAGGCCGGAAAAGATGTTCACCAGCGGCCAGCGCACCGCGATCAGCACTGCCCCCAGCAGGACGCCCGCGGCCATTGCGCCCGCCATCATCCGCTTGCCGTAGAGATAGGCCCTCTCCCGTTCACCCGCGCCCAGCGCCTTGCCTACGATGATGGCCGTGGCGTTCATCAGCGCGAAGATCGCCACCCACACCAAGTCGTTGATGGTGTTGCACACGCCCATGGTGGCTACCGCTGCGTCTCCCATGCGACCGTAAAACACGCTGTACATGGTGGTCCCGGTGGCCCAGAGGCCCTCGTTGAAGATGACGGGAACCACGGTTTTGCTGAATCTCCCCGTAAACCCCTTCTCCTGGCACAGCCACTCGGAGGGCTTTGCGCCGGCAGGCAGGTGCATGCCGTAGGCAAAGGAGATGTTCATGCCCATGGACACGGCGGCGGAGATGACCGTGGCCAGCGCCGCGCCCCGCACGCCCATGGCCGGGGCACCCAGCTTGCCGAAGATCAGGGCATAGTTGAGCACGGTGTTGGTCAGGATGCTGGCGAATCCTGACAGCATGGGCAGGTAGGTCTTTTCCGCCGCCTTGATCGTGGCCGCGTAGACGTTGTCAATGGCCGTAAAGACATAGCCAAACGCCACGATGGACAGGTACTCCACCGCGCGGTCAAAGCTTTCCCCCTGCGGCAGAAACAGCGCGATGAGCTGCCGGGGCATGAGCAGCGACGCGCTCATAAAGACCGCCGCCACGATGAGCACGAACATCATCGTCAGCCCCATGGCCTGCCGCATGCGCCGGATATCCCGCGCGCCCCAGTACTGGCTGAGGAAGATGGCGCCGCCCGTACAGGTGCCGAAGCTGAAGAGATTGAACATGAACGTCACGCGGTTGGCCTGCGTCACGGCGGAATAGGCCGCGTCCCCAAGGCCGCTGACCATCAGGCCGTCCACGATGTGCAAAGAGGCGGTCAACAGCTGCTGAATCACCATGGGCAGCGCAACCACAAACACGTTCCGGGCAAAGGGCCTGTCCCAGCGCAGGCTGTCTGTCAAAAGACGCAGCGCCCGCCCGGGGAGCGAAACAAAGGTACGGAGCATGGCTGAATCCTTTCCGTGCGATGCGGGATTGCGCAGGCCCCCGGCGGAACGGGCGTGCCCTGCGCGTCTGCTAATGATACCATGACATGGCGAGCAAAGGCAAGAAAAAAGCAGACAAAAAAGGCGCCCGTACGGCCCCGACGGCCATCCGGGCAAAAATTCCTTTTAGAGGAACGGTCACAGCGGCAGGACGTTTCGCTGCACCCGTCTGAGCGTTGCGCTTAGCGCATCTCCGGGGGCTTGTCCAGCTCGTTTGTGTCCAGCGAGGTGCCGCCCATGTCGCCCTGGCACTGCACGCTTGCGCCCAGGCTGTTTTCAAAGCGGTTGCCCAGGATGCGGCAGTAGGGGATATCCCTGAGGTACAGCGCGCAGGAGCCGCTGCCGGAGAAGGCGTTGTTTGCGAGGGTGACCCCGGCGTCTCCATAGGCCATGACGTCTACCCAGTTGCCCGAAAAGGCGTTATCCACCGCGATGGAAGGCGACACATCCAGCCGCAGCGCGCAGACCGTATTGTCCGTGAAGGTGCAGTCTACAACCAGCATGTCGTTTTCCTTCTGCACGTTCGCGCCGTTTTCACAGCCGGAGGCGACGCAGTTGAGCATGGTGTTGTGGTTCCCGGCGGCAAAGAAGTACCCCTGCCCGGTGCCCGTCACCTCGCAGTCGAGGACACGGCTGCCGTCCACAAAGGAAAAGAAGATCCCCTGCTCGCAGTCCAGGGCACGGCAGTTTTGCACCAGAAGGTTGCTTGAGGCGCGGAAATCAAAGGCGTGATTGGTGCCGGCGGCGATGGCATCGGTCATCGTCGCGCCGCTGACATAGGCGAAGTAGGCGCCGAATACGCCGCAGCGGTCCGCCGTCACGCGTTCCACCGTCACATCGTCGCAGTAGGCCACGATCAATCCCATGCTGCAATCGGAAACATCCACATCCGCCACGGTCACGCCGCTGCTGCACGCCACGATGATCTCTCCCGCGTCTTTTGGCACGGTCAGGCCGTTCTCCCCGGTGAAGTAATAGAGCGGCTTGTCGTTGACAAGGTTGTTTTCCATGGTGTGCGAGGTGAAAAACGCCGTATCCTCTCCCACCTCAAACAGCCCGGTGAGCACCGGCTTTCCCACGCTGCTCTCGCTGATGGGCGGCCCGGCCAGGCATACGCCGCAGCCGGTGAAGCGGTTGCCGGTGAGGGTCGCGTTTTTGGCCCCGGCCAGCCAGATGCCGCAGGAGGAGACGCGGTAGGAGGCATCATTGAGAAGAAAGGAGCAATCCTTTACTGTCAGCCAGTCCTCCAGCCCTACGATGCCGTAGCGCAGCAGATGAAAGTCGATGTTCTCGATGGTCACATCCGGCGCGGCGACATACACAAGCGGTGTAAAGGGCGGGCTTTCCAGCACGGTCCCCTCCTCACCCACCAGCGTGAGCGGCTTGTCGATTTCGATGGGATAGGGCTCCGTCTCCCGGGTGTAGACGCCCGCGGCGATGCGGATGGTATCGCCCGGCTGTGCGGCCGCCACCGCCTCCGTCAGCGTGGCGAATCCCTCCGGCCCCACCGCGAGCTCCTCCGCCATCGCCGCCGCGCAGCACAGTACCATCACCGCGAGCATTATCAACAGGCCCGTCGTTTTTTTCATATCGCTTTCCTCCCCGTTCATTTCAGGGTACAAAAACGGGAGAGCCCCGCGGGGCTCTCCCATGGCGGCGTCCTCGCCGGTTTGAAACCTGCCCGGAACCGCGTGCCTCACTCGGCAAACGTCAGGCGGCCCCACAGGCTGGGATTGGTGTTGATATCAAGCGTTCCCGTCCAAGCCATCTGAGGGATGTACTCGGTACCGGGGCAGGGATAGGAGATATCCGTGATCGCGAAGTTAAAGTTGACCGTATCTTGATCCTTGGGTACGAATACGCTAATTTCATCATTGGAAAAGTTAACCCAGGGTATCCGCGCGGCACAACAAGATTCTAAACGCGCCATGCAAAAATCCACCTTCGTTGCACTAAATAGCAAAATCCAGCACAAACGCGGGTAAAATACCGCACAAACCCGCCGC
>CALVKX010000189.1 GCA_944333375.1 uncultured Eubacteriales bacterium | reverse complement strand
CGCACCACCAGGCGGCCCTTGTCCTTGTATTTTCGCTCCAGCTCCGCGATCTTCTGCATGATCTTCTCGTTCTTGTCGAAGTCGTATTTTTTGTGGTCATCCACGTTGGCGGCGTACTGGCTCTGGGGCATCATCTGCATCACCCCGGCCAGACGGCTCAGCGGGCGCTGCGCCTGCACCATGGCGCTGATGACCTGCACGGCGGTGATGAGGCCGTCGCCGGTGGTGTTGTAGTCCAAAAGAATCACGTGCCCGCTCTGCTCGCCGCCCAGCACGTAGCCGTCGGAGAGCATCTTTTCCAGCACGTAGCGGTCGCCCACGCGGGTCTTTTCGATCTTGATGCCGTGCTTTTTCATGGCGATGTCCAGGCCCATGTTGCTCATGACCGTGGCCACAATGGTGCTTTGCCTCAGCCGCCCCTGGTCCTTGAGGTAGAGGGCCAGCATGGCCATCACCTGGTCGCCGTTGATGAGCTGGCCGCGTTCGTCCACGGCCATCAGGCGGTCGGCGTCGCCGTCAAAGGCGAAGCCCACATCCGCGCCCAGCTCGCGCACCAGCTCGCACAGGCGGCGCGGGTGGGTGGAGCCGCAGTTGTCGTTGATGTTGGTGCCGTCGGGCTCGTGGTAGTAGCAGCTCACCTTCGCGCCCAGCTCCTTGAACACCATGGGCGCGACCTCATAGCTCGCGCCCTGGGCGCAGTCGAGCACCACGTGCAGGCCGTCCAGGCGAACGCCGGTGGTCTCCTTCACAAAGTCCACATAGCGGCGGGTGGCGTTGCGCTGGCGCACGGGGCGGCCCACGCGCTCGCCGATGGGCATTTCAAAATCGGCGGGCATACCGCCGGTCACGATCTCCTCGATGCGGTCCTCAATGGCGTCGGGCAGCTTGTAGCCGTTTTTGTCAAAGAACTTGATACCGTTGTACTCGACGGTGTTGTGGCTGGCGCTGATAACCGCGCCCGCGTCGGCCTCATAGAAGCGGGTGAGGTAAGCGATGGCGGGGGTGGGCAGCACCTCCACCAGCACCGCGCGCGCGCCTACGCTGCAAATGCCGGCGACCAGCGCGCTTTCCAGCATCTCGCCGCTCAGGCGCGTGTCGCGCCCTACGAGGATGGTCGGCCGATGTACGTCGCTGGCCAGCACATAGGCGCTGGCCTGCCCCAGGCGAAAGGCGAGATCACAGGTGAGTTCGGTGTTGGCGATACCACGCACGCCGTCGGTTCCAAACAGTCTGGCCACTGGACAGGCTCCTTTCCGGCTTCAAGCCCAGAAAACGTCGTTGTTTTTGCTCTCAAACATCAAAATCTCCTTGAGGAAGGCGATGGCCTTTTCCAATCCCTCGCGGGGCGACATCAGGCTGTCCTCATGCTCGATGGACAATACATCGTCGTACCCCACCAGGCGCAGATTGGAGACGATGTCCTTCCACACCAGCGCGTCGTGCCCGTAGCCCACGGTGCGGAACAGCCAGCTGCGCTCCCGCTCGCGGGTGAAGCGCTTGGTGTCCAGCACGCCGTTGACGCCGCCGTTGAGCGCGTCCAGTCGGGTGTCCTTGGCATGGAAGAAGTAGATGGCATCCCCCAGGTAGCGGATGGCCGCGACGGGATCGACGCCCTGCCAGAACAGATGGCTGGGATCGAAATTTGCGCCGATGAGCGGCCCTACGGCCGTGCGCAGGCGAAGCAGCGTCTCGGGGTTATAGACGCAAAAGCCCGGATGCATTTCCAGCGCGATCTTTTCCACCCCGTGCGCGGCGGCGAAGGAGGCCGCTTCGCGCCAGTAGGGGATGAGTACCTGCTCCCACTGGTAGTCCAGGATCTTTTGATAATCGTCGGGCCAGGCGCAGGTGACCCAGTTGGGGGTGCGGTCCTGCGGGCTGCCGCCGGGACAGCCGCTGAAGCCGACGATGCGCTTTACGCCCAGCTTTTCGGCCAGCAGCACCGCGTTTTGGTAATCCTGACGAAAACGGCCCGCAATCTCGGGATCGGGGTGGACGGGGTTGCCGTGCGTGCTCAGCGCCGCGAGCTCCAGTCCGTTGTTTTTGAGCACACGCTTAAACCATGCCAGCGCGTCGTCGTCCTCCAGAAGCACGGCGGGATCGCAATGCGCCTTTCCGGGATAGCCGCCGCAGCCGATTTCCACCGCGGTGACGCCGCATCCGGCCAGGTACGCCATGGCTTCCTCAAAGGGTATGTCGCCGAGCACGGGGTTAAAAACCGAGAGCTTCATGATCGCAGGCACTCCTTTTGTTTGCTGGTTTACTTGTAGCATATTGTATCGTGACCGTGGATAGTATACCCCGTTCAGGGGAAAATTGCAAGCCTGCCAAAACGCGGGGGAGGGCCGGGCCGGAACACGGGGAAAAGCCAAAAGCAACGGGACATTGTGTTC
Organism: uncultured Eubacteriales bacterium; assembly: GCA_944333375.1. The sequence goes on along the minus strand of CALVKX010000189.1, from coordinate 1,893 downwards.
CGCTGCTTTTTTGTGGGAAGCCAGGGGAAGGGAAACGCTACGGCGCGGGATGGAGCGCGATGACGCTTTGCAAGGCCTCGTCCCCGGCGCCCTCCCACAGGTAACCGGCGTACAGGGTCAGGGTTTCGGGCAGCTCGCCCACGCCCAGGAGCGTGAATTGAACCTCCGATTCCCCCGGAGGATAGGATGTTTCGGGCTTGTATACGCGGCCCTGCTCGTCCACAGCGGTCACTTCCACCCATGCGTCCATCGGATCGACGGAGGCCGGCGGGGGCGCAAGCAGCGTTTCCAGCGGCTGCTCACAGGAGAGGGTGACGACCGCCGCCATGGGGGAAACCCGGGCCCGGGCCGTGCACGAAGCGCCGCCAAACTGCGCGGTTCCGGCCATGGAGAGGGTGGCGTCTGCCGTGCGCGGCACCGTCGCCGTGAGCGTGCCGGCCTCCGTGCGTTCGATGGCGGAGAAGCACTTTTCTCCGTCAAAGTAGACCGTCTGCACGGATTGATAGAGCGCGATGTGAAGCTCCAGCCGGTCCCTTTGACCAAGTCCATCGGGAAGCGGCGATTCAAATTCGCGCATTTCGTGACAGGCCCCATCCTCGGTATAGGTACTGTTGACAGCATAGGGCGGCAGGTCGATGCCGTCATCCGTGAGGGTGTGATCGCTGGCATAGATCACCTGCGCGCGATAGCCATAGGGCGTTTGGCTTTGAAGCGCCTGATTATAGGCTGAAAGGACCTCCGCGCCGGGCGCCTGCGGATGCTCGATGGCGACGGGCATGGCGGCGGTTTCCTCCATGGCGGCCAATTCGGAAGCGTCCGGGACGTAGGGTTCGTAATGCGCGCCCTGCGCGATGGAAAAGGCCAGGTTGAGCGTAAGGCCGTCATAGAAGGCGCTGTCGATTTGGGCGACGGCAAGTTCCTGCGCTTCACCGTCGATCTCCACGGGCGGCGCGGTAACCAGGCCGGCCTGCGGCGCAACCTGCGCGTAACGCCCATCCTCGCGTCCAAAAAGAGAAAACAGGTTCAAGCGGTCGGCCAGGGCGATGGAGCCCGTGACCAGCAACACAATCAACAGGCACACCAGCACGGGGGAAAGCCTCCTGACGGGGCGCGCGCAGGCGTCCCGGTGAACCGCCGCCGCAATGCGCCTGCGCCGGAGCTCGTCGGCGCGCAAGCCGGAGAGCCGGCGGTTGACCCGTTCCTGCAAATCCTTTTCATTAAGCATCATACCAACCCTCCAAATGGTCTTTGAGCAGGCGCTCCGCTTTTTCCAGCCGGTAGTGAATGGTCCTTCGGGACAGCTTCAGGAGGGAGGCCGTCTCCTCAACGGAAAACCCCTGGAAGTAGCGCAGGGTGACAACGTTTCTCAGCCCGTCGGGCAGGGCGAGGATGGCGCGGGTGAGGGTGTCGTCGGGCCATTGGACATCTACGGCTGTCTCCGGCAGATCCTCCAGACGGACCCTTCGGTCCACGTGCCGAAACCATCGCCCCCGGAGCATGTCCCGGCACGTATTGACGGCGATGCGCATCAGCCAGGTCTTTTCCGACGCCTCACCCCGGTAGTTCCCATAGGACCGCCAGGCTTTTACGAATGTTTCCTGCAGCGCGTCCTCCGCCAGCGCGACATCTCTCACAAGCAGATAGCATGTGCGCAGCAGGGGCACCTCCCATCGGGCCATGGCCTCCTCCAGCCAAAGGTCCCGGTCGCTTTGACGATCCATGCGTTCATTCCCCCCTTCGCCTATATAGACGATGTGCAGACACGTACTGTGCAAAGATACGCGCACCGAATGAAAAAACCCGGAAAAAACCGGGCTTCAGGCTGCTGACAAAGTGCGGGGTGCAGGGGGATCATCCCCCTGCCGGGGTTTGGGGCAGAGCCCCAAAGCCTTA
>CALVKX010000188.1 GCA_944333375.1 uncultured Eubacteriales bacterium | reverse complement strand
GTCCTGGCGGAAAAGATCGCCGCAGGCGAGCTTTTTCGACACGCTGAGGCGCGCCCCGCCGGCCGGGGCGCGCCTTTTGCCGCCGGCCGGGGCGCGCCTTTTGCTATCTTGCCATTTGCCGCGGGCGTTGGTATAATCTAAAAGATATCCCTCAGGGCAAGGAGGCGGGCGAATGGGTATTCTCAACCGTTTGCAGAGCTGGTTTCAGTGGCTGACGGCCGACCCGGCCGGGTTTATCCTGTATTTGCTGTATTTCGCGGTATCGGTGCTCCTGACGCTGACGCTGCATGAGATCGCGCACGGCTATGTCGCATGGAAATGCGGCGACCCCACTGCCAAGATGCTGGGACGGCTGTCCCTGGACCCGCGCAAGCACCTCGATCCCCTGGGCACGCTGTGCCTGGTGTTCCTGGGCTTTGGCTGGGCCAAACCGGTGCCGGTCAACCCGCGCAACTTTCAAAACTACCGGCGGGATGATTTCCTGGTCAGCATCGCCGGCATCACGGTCAACCTCACGCTGTTCCTTCTGTCGCTGGCGCTGGCGGTAGGTCTTAACGGCCTGCTGTGGAAGCCCGAGGTGGTCAGCTTCTACGGCGCAAAGGAGCTCCTCTCCTCCGACGGCATCGGCTACGCGGTGCTTTTGGGCGGCGCGGGTGGCGAGAACGTGGAGGCGATGCGCTATCCGTGGATTCAGTACATCCAGCGCTTCCTGCTGATGTTTTCGACCATGAACCTGTGCGTGGGCATCTTCAACCTCCTGCCCATCCCGCCGCTGGACGGGTTCCATATCCTCAACGACATCGTCCTGGGAGGACGGCTGACGCTCAACCAGAGCACCTTCCAGATCACGCAGGTGGTCCTTATCGCCCTGTGCGTTACGGGGGCGCTTACGGGCCTCCTCTCCGCCGTGACCGGCGCGGTGGAGGACGCGGTGCTCAATCTGATGCTGATGATCGCAGGGCTGAGCTGATGGCTGTCAGCGTCCATTTAAAGCAGTTCGACGGACCGCTGGACCTGCTGCTGCACCTGGTGGGCAAGGCCAAGATCGACCTGGCCGACATCTTTGTGAGCGAAATCACCGAGCAGTACGTGCAGATCGTCAGCGAGGCCCCGGATTTTGACATGGAGGAGGCCAGCGAGTTCATCGCCATGGCCGCCCTGCTGGTGGAGATCAAAAGCCGGCGCCTCCTGCCCAAGCCGCCGCGCACCGAGGACGGGGAGGACCCCGAGCAGGCCCTCATCGCCCGCCTCTCCGCCTACAAGCAGCTCAAGGAGAGCGCGCAGCAGATGGCGGCGTTTGAGAAAAGCGCGCTGCGGCTCTTTGGCAAGCTCCCCGAGGAATACCCCCTGCCCCCGCCCACGCTGGAATTGGACGGGCTGACGCTGGAGGCGCTGTGGGAGGCACTTTTGCGGGTGCAGGGCCGAAGGCCCGCGGGACCGCGGGAGGTCGATTTCCGCCTGCGCGACATCCGCCGCGACAGCCACACGGTGGAGGGCTGCATGGAGGCCATCGAAAGCCGCCTGGTTCTGGGCAGCGTGAGCTTTGACGAATTGTTCAGCGACGACCCCTGCCGCGGGGAGGTGGTGACGCTGTTCATCGCGCTGCTGGAGCTGCTCAAGCTGGGAAAGGCGCATGTGCGGCAAAGCGCCACGTTTGAGCGCATCATGCTGGTCCCGGGCCGCCGGGAGGAGGAGGAGACGGATGGAGCCCAATGAGATCCCGCAGATTCTGGAGGCGATCCTCTTTGTCGCGGGCGAGCCGGTGGCCATCAAGGACCTGGCGGCGGCGCTGGAGGTGGGCGAGATGGAGATCATGCACGGGATAGAGGCGCTGGAGCGCGCCGGCGAGAGCCGGGGCGTGACCGTGCGCCGCTATGGCGACCATCTGCGCATGGAGACAAGGCCGGAGTTCGCCCCCTATGTGGAGCGGCTGCTGCAGCCCGTGCAGCGCCAGAGCCTGTCGCAGACCGCGATGGAGACGCTGGCCGTCATCGCCTACCGCCAGCCCGTGACCAAGGGCGAGATCGAGCAGATTCGCGGGGTCAAGTGCGATTACTCCGTTCAGTCGCTTCTGCATAAGGGGCTCATCCGGGAGGCCGGGCGCAAGGAGGCGCTGGGCCGACCCATCCTCTACGCCACGACGGACCGGTTTTTGGAGCATTTCGGCATCTCCGACATCCGCGAGCTTCCGCCCCTGCCCGATGCGCAGGAGAAGGTGGACGAGCCGCTGACACCCTGACAAATGACACGTATTTTCCCCCCTGCGCCCGGGCATACTGCCACCGGGCGCTTTTTTCAACCGCCCAGACTGGAAGGGGGAGAAGCGGATGAGACAGACGGTTGTGATTGTGACGGCGCTGATGATCGCGCTGCTGGCGGTATCGGGGTTCATCGTGGCGGGGAGCGTGGAGCAGATGCGCCAGCTCACCGAGCAGAGCAGCCTGAAAGACGAGCTGGAACAGCGCTCGCTGGCGCTGGCGGACGCGCTGGCGCAGGCCGAGGAGGAACGGGACCTGGCCCTTTCGCAGAAGGAAGCGCTGGAAGCGGAAGCGGTGGAGGCGCAGGCGCGCTATGAGGAGGCGTTGGCCGAGGCCGAGGCGGCGCGCGGCGCGCTTGAGGCGGAGCTTGCGGCGGCGGGAAGCGAGCAGGGGGCGCTGGAGGCGGAGCTTAAGGCATCGCGCGAGGCGCTCGGCGACGCCACGGCGGACCGGGACGCGCAGCGGGAGCGCGCGGAGGCGCTGGAGGCGGAGCTTAAGGCGCTGATGGAGGAGAGCGCCCAGGCCGCCATGAACTACGAGCGAAAGGCGCAGGAAGACGCGGAGGCGATCGAGGCGCTCACGGCGCGCGCCCAGACGCTGGAGGAGGCCATGGCGCAAGGGACGCCCGCGCCCTCCCTCACTCCGCCGCCCGTCCCCACCGTACGGCCCCTGGCCACCATTCCCGTGCCGCAGCCGTAAAAAAATTTCTTGCGCATTTTACGCGCTTTTGATAGGAAGATACGGCCGGATATGGTATAATACAAGCGGCAATCGGATCAAACAAAAGGAGGGTATCGTTCCATGAAGAAACTTCTGGCTTTCCTGCTTGCCCTGCTTATGCTGCTTGGTGGCGCGGCCTTCGCCGAGGAAACCGGGCTGACGAAGGATATCGTGGTGCTCTTCACCAGCGACGTGCATTGCGGCATCGATCAGGGCTTCGGCTACGCCGGCCTGGCCGCCGTGCGCGACACGCTGGCCAAGAGCAATCATGTGCTGCTGGTGGACAACGGCGACGCCATCCAGGGCGAGCCCATCGGCACCATGACCACGGGCGAAGCCATCATCGGCCTGATGAACGCCGTGGGCTACGACGTGGCCATCCCCGGCAACCACGAGTTTGACTACGGCATGGACCGTTTCCTGGAGCTGACGGAAATGGCCGACTTCCCCTACATCAGCGCCAACTTCAACAAGGACGGCGAGCTGGTGTTCGCCCCCTATGTGATCGAGGAGATTGAGGGCGTGAAGGTCGCCTTCGTGGGCATCACCACCCCCAAGACCATCACCTCCTCCACCCCCAAGTACTTCCAGGACGACGAGGGCAACTTCATCTACGGCTTCATGCAGGATGAGACGGGCGAGAAGCTCTACGCCGCCGTGCAGTCCGCCGTGGACGCGGCCATCGCCGAGGGCGCGGACTACGTCATCGCCATGGCGCACCTTGGCAACGAGGCGACCTGCGCGCCCTACACCTATGCCGACGTGATCGCCAACACCACCGGCATCGACGCCTTCCTCGACGGCCACAGCCATGACACCGACCAGGTCGTCATGCAGAACAAGGACGGCGAGGACGTGCCGCGCTCCGGTTGCGGCACCAAGATGGGCGGCATCGGCTACGCGCGCATCTCCGCCGCCGACGGCTCCATCCAGACCGGCCTGTACACCTGGACCAACGATGTCTCCGTGCCCGCGCTGCTTGGCATCGAGAACGACATCACCACCGCCGTGGCCGAGGCCACCGAGACCCTCGACGAGAAGCTGAACGAGGTCGTGGCCAAGTCCGACGTGGAACTGACCATCAACGATCCCGAGGCGGTCGATGAAAACGGCCAGCCCATCCGCATCATCCGCAACGCCGAGACCAACCTGGGCGACCTGTGCGCTGACGCCTACCGCGATCAGGGCGACGCCGACGTGGCGTTCGTCAACGGCGGCGGCATCCGTGTCTCCATCCCCGCGGGCGACATCACTTTGGGCGATATCCTCCAGGTGCATCCCTTCGGCAACGCCCTGTGCGTGGTCGAGGCCACCGGCCAGCAGATCCTGGACGCCCTGG
>CALVKX010000187.1 GCA_944333375.1 uncultured Eubacteriales bacterium | reverse complement strand
GACCTTGGGCCACAGGTAGGCGTTCCACGCGTTCATGAAGGTGATGGTGGCGGCCGCCGCATAGGTCGGGCGCATCATGGGCACGAACATGCGCACGAAGATCTGGAACTCGTTCAGGCCGTCGATGCGCGCCGCTTCCAGCGTGTCGCGCGGGAAGCTGCGCGCGCTGTTGCGGAAGTACATGATGAGGAACGGCGTGGAGATGCTGGGCAGGATGAAGCCGATCCAGGAGTTGATGAGCCCGGCCTGCGTGAACATCTGGAACAGCGGCACCAGCACGGCCACGAAGGGCACCATCATGGCCAGCATCAGGATGGACATCACGCTGTCCTTGGCCTTGTCGTGGTAGATCTCAAAGCCGTAGCCCGCGATCGAGCTGACGGCCAGCGCCACGACGGTCTGCAGGATGGAGGTGGCGAAGGAGTTTTTCAGCGCGGTGAACACGTCCTGCTGCTCAAACAGGTTCTGGATGTTCTGCACAAGGTAGACGCTGGGGATCATGCGCCCGCCCAGTATCTGCTGCGTGTTGTTGAACGCCGAAATGAAGCTCCAGTACAGCGGGAAGATGGACAATAGCGACGCCAGGATCAAAAACAGGTACATCAGCGTTTTCTTGGTGTATTTGGCAAGGGCGCCTTCCCTCATCGCTTGTCACCCACTTTCATCTGGATAGCGGCCAGCACCGCGACCATGACCAGAATCACGAAGGACATCGCGGCCGCGTAGCCGAAGTTGGGGTTTTTGGTGAACATCGTGTTATAGATGTAGTGGGACATGGTGATGGTCATGTTGCCCGGCCCGCCGCGCGTGAGGTTGACGGATTCGTCGAAGAGCTGCAGCGTGCCGTTTGTGGACATGATGGCCGTCACCAGTATGATCGGGCGCAGCAGCGGTATGGTGATGCGCGTGAGCTGCTGCAAGCCGTTGGCGCCGTCGATGCGCGCCGCCTCGTAGATCGAGTATTCGATGCTTTGCATGGCGGACAGGTAGAACACCATGTTATACCCTGTCCACCGCCAGATAAGGCCGATGATGATGACGGCCTTTGCGTAGACGGGATCGTTGAGCCAGTTGATCGCCTCGGATATGATGCCGAAGCGCAGGAGCACGTTGTTGATCATGCCGTCGTAGGTGAACAGCGTGCGGAAGATCATCGAATAGGCGACCAGACCCGTGGCGCAGGGCAGGAAGATGCACGTGCGGAACAGGCCGCGCAGCTTGAGGTTCCTGTTATTGAGCAGCGAGGCGAAGATCACCGCCAGCGCCAGCATGATGGGCACCTGGATGATCAGATAGGTCAGCGTATTGGTGACAGACTGAAGGAAAACCTTGTCCCTGAGCATGAACTGGTAGTTGCGGATAAGCGGATCGGACCACTCCAGCGCGGTGGGACGCCCGCGCTTGAAGGAGGTGAGCAGCGCGCTGAACATGGGGTAGAAGCTGAGCACGAAGATCAGAAGCGTGGCGGGCGCCAGGAAGGCCCAGCCGGCAAGGCTCTGCTTCTGGTGCATGGAAAGGCGGCGTTTTTTGGGCGAGGATACCGCGTTCGTCATAAAAATCACCTCTACATTACCGGATGTCGCCAGCGTGGAAGAAATGCCGCCCCGGAAGGCCGGGGCGGCATCCGTCAGTTTGAGAAAGCCGTTTTACGATCAGAAGCCCATGGTGAAGTTCACGGTGTCTTCCGCCGTGGCCAGCTCGGTGTCCACGTCGCCGCCCTGCAGGATGATGTTGGTGATGGCGGTGCCGAGGGCGTCGCGGGCGTCATAGTAGTATGCGCCGGTGATGTTGGACGGGGTCTGCGCGCCGTACTCAAGGATGGTGGCGAAGATCGGCTCGCCGTTGAAGTAATCGGAGCCGGCGGTGTAGGCAGGGCCGTCCTTGGCGGGCGTGTAGGTGGCGATGGCAGAGGTCTCGGGCAGGATGGCGCTGTAGAAGTCCACATTGCGGTAGATCTGCATGAAGTCCAGCGCGAGGTCGATGTCCTTGCCGTTGATGATGGCCCAGGAGGAGCCGCCGTTGTTGGAGTAGTTGGTCGCGCCCTCAGCGTTGGGCAGCTTGGGGATGTTGGTCAGCGCCCACAGGCCCTTCTGCTCGGGCAGGGACATGATGGTCGACAGGATCCAGCAGCCGGTCATGGTGCTCACGACGGTCTGGTTGGAGATGGTGCCGATGTACTCGTCCCAGGTGTTGACCTCGATGAAGATGCCCTCGTCAACCATCGTCTTGTAGATGGAGATGACTTCCTTCAGGGCGGCGTTGTCCTTGAGGTTGACGGAGCCGTCCTCGTTGAACAGGGAGGAGCCGCAGGACTGGAGCATGATCATCACCATGTCCACCGCGCCCGCCTGGCCGGAGAGCATCGCGCGGCCGGTCTTTTCCTTCACGTCGCGGCCGATCTCCAGGAAGCGGTTCCAGTCGATGTCGGTCAGGTCCTCGACGGTGTAGCCGGCCTCCTCGAGGTAATCCACGCGGTAGGTGGCGGTCACGGTGCCGGCGTCAAACGGGATGCCGTAGTTCTTGCCGTCGATGGTGGAATAGGCCACCTTGCCGGGCGCGAAGTCGGTCAGGTCATACTTGCCGGTCAGGTCGGCGTACACTTCGGGGTAGTTCGTCACGAACTTCTGGAAGGAGTTGTCCTGCACCAGAAGAATGTCCGGCAGGGTGCTGGTGTCGCCGTTGGAGGCGATGACGGCCGTTTCGATGTCCTCGGAGAGGCGCTCGACGATCTCGATCTGGGCGTCCGGGTGCTCCTCAAGGTACATGTCGCGGGCGATCTCCATCGCCTTGATGTTGAAGGTGGGATCCCAGGTCCAGATGGTGATCTTTCCGTCCTCCTCGGCGAGCGCGCCGCAGAAGGTGAACGTCATGGCGATCGCCAGCAACAGGGAAACTAACTTTTTCATGGTAATTCCTCCTCCTTGTGATACCGTTCCCACATTAAGCCGGAAGAAACGCATGTCTGCCTTGAACAAACTTCCATTTCTCCTCATTTTTGCGCGGGAATGTTGTGTATATTGTATCATGAGGTGGAGGGGGATATTGCGCATATTCAATCATTATCTATGCAAAAATGACTTTTTCATGAAAGGTGCCTGAAAATCAGCGCGATATATCGTGTTGTTTCACGTGTTTTTTCCGCCATTGCACCGGGCTTTCGCCCCCAGCGTAGCGCATGAAATTGCGGTTGAACGTAGACACGGAGGAAAAACCCGCGCGGGAGGCGATGCTCTCCATGGAATCGTGGGTGGTGCACAGCAGGCTGATGGCGTGGTGAACGCGGTAGCGGTTTAAGTATTCCAGCGGGGAGCAGCCCACCAGCAAAGTGAACAAGCGGCGGAAATGGCTCTCGCTCATCGAGCAGCTCCGGGCCATCTGGCCGATGCGCACGTCCTCGGCATAGTGCCGGGCCACGTATTGCAGCGCGGGCTGCACGTGCGGCGACAGGTAGGGCCCGCTGAACACGGCCGGGGATTCAAACTCCCCGCAGCGCGCCAGCCGCACGAGCAGCAAAAGCACAAGCGCCTCGATCTCGGGGATGGCCCCCGCCTGACCGAGCCGGTACGCGTCAAAGATCGTGTCGAACATCCGCGCGCCCTGTCTGGCCTGTGCACTCTCCGCGGGCAGGAACACGCCGCCGCTCCATGCGCCCCTGAGCGCCTGACGGATGACATGGCGGGCGGAGGCGGGCGTTTCGCCCAGCAGCCGGTCAGTGTCCACAGCAATGTAGCGCCAGTGGGTCACCCGCTGCCCCGCGTTGTGCTGAGCGTGATGCGCGCCCCTGGGCGACAAGAGCAGCGCGCCGGCGTCGAAGGAATAGCACTGGCCGCCCGTTTCCAGCGTGCCGCAGCCCTCCTGGCACAGGCCGATCTCCATGCAGTTGTGATAATGCAGCGTATCCCGCGGATAGGGCGGGTACCACGGGATATCCGTCAGCGCAAGGATGGCGGAATCATTAGCCCCCCGATAATTGCGGCAGCCGGTTTCAGAGGTTCTCATCGCGGATCATCACCTTTCCCGGGCACAGGCGCCTGAGCGCCGAAGTCAGGTCCGGGGCGGGCTGGAAGCACACGCGCACGATGCGCCCGGCTTCGGCGCCCGTTCCCATGGCATAGAGCAGCGCACAGCCGCGCGCGGGGTCGTGCGCGGATACGTCGTAGGTCACGCGCCGCTTCGGCCCGCTCAGGGACCGCTTTTCGGCCTCCTCCAGCATTTCCGCGCCCTCGTCGGCGGCGGCGATCAGGTTGTGCAGGTCCAGGTTCACAAAGGCCACCTCCCTGCGGCGCGAGCGCATGCCGCTGATGCGCATGACCGTCAG
>CALVKX010000186.1 GCA_944333375.1 uncultured Eubacteriales bacterium | reverse complement strand
ACCATGGACGTGCACGCGCCCTCCAAGCTGCGCGCCAATATCCAGGTGCAGAACCTCGATGATTTCTTCACCACCTTCGGTATCGAGGAGGGCGACGGCATGTACCGCGCGCCCGAGGACCGCGTGTCGATCTGGTAACGCTCCCTGCCCCGGATGCCCACTGCGGCATCCGGGGTTTTTCACGGGCCGCGGGCAGGCATGCGGCTATGGCCTGGCTGAGGGGGCTTTTTTGACCGTTTCGCAGGAAAAGGCGCACGCGAGCGCGAAAAGCTTACCCGGCCATACCGCCGAGTACGGATACGGGAGCGAATACGCAATGATGGTTTATTTTCTGCGTCACGGGCAGACCTGGTGGAATGCCGAGAAACGCATGCAGGGGCAGGTCAACGTGCCGCTCAACGAGGAGGGCCGCCGTCAGGCGCGCCGGGCCGCGGAGCTGCTGCCGCCCGTCGGCCTGTGCCTGACAAGCCCGCTGGATCGCGCACGGGAGACGGCGCGGCTGGCGCTGGCGGGCGCGAATACGCCCATGGTCAACGAGCCGCTGCTCATCGAGCAGGCCTACGGGGTGGCCGAGGGCAGGAGCCAGACCGCCGCCTACGACGATCCGAATGATCCGATGTATTTCTACGGCCGCGCGCCGGAGCGCTACTGCCCGCCCGTGGGCGCGGAGAGCTTTGAGGCGCTGCGCCTGCGCGCGCAGACGTTCCTCAGGAAGCGCCTGCTTCCGCTGGAGGGCCGCTTTGACGCGGTGCTGGTGTCGGCGCACGGCGCGCTCCTGTGCGCGGTGTTCGGGGAGATGCTTGGCACGCCGCTCTCGGATTTCTGGCAAAACCTTCTGCCGCACGGGGGCGTGCGCGCCCTGGCGGTCGAAAACGGCCGCTGCCGCCTGCTGGAAGCGCCGCCCAGCGTGAGGCCCTGAGGCCGCGATGCCGCAGATTCTGGTGGTGGCGGAGAAGCCGTCCGTGGCGCGGGATATTGCGCGGGTGCTGGGCGTGTCCGGGCGGGGAGACGGGTGCCTGACCGGCGCAGATTACGTGGTGACCTGGGCAGTGGGTCATCTGGTGGCGCTCAAGGAGCCGGAGGAGCTGGACGCGAGCTACAAGCGCTGGCGCGCGGAGGACCTGCCGATTCTGCCCGAACGCATGCAGCTCAAGGTCCTGCCCAAGACGCGCAGTCAGTTTGCCGTGGTCAAAAAGCTCATGAACAGCCGCGAGACGTCCTCCATCGTCTGCGCGACGGACTCCGGGCGCGAGGGCGAGCTGATCTTCCGCTACATTTACGAGATGGCGGGCTGCCGCAAGCCCGTCCAACGCCTGTGGATCTCCTCCATGACCGACGAGGCCATCCGGGCGGGCTTTGCCGCGCTCAAACCCTGGAAGGAATATGACGCGCTCTATGAAAGCGCCCGCTGCCGCTCGGAGGCGGACTGGCTGGTGGGCATGAACGCCAGCCGCGCCTTTACGCTGCGCTATGGGGCGCTTTTGTCCGTGGGCCGGGTGCAGACGCCCACGCTGGCCATGCTGGTCAGTCGCCGGCTGGAGATCGACCGCTTCGTTCCGCAGCCCTACTGGACCGTGCAGGCCGACTTCGGGGACTATCAGGGAACGTGGCTTGATCCCTCGCGGGAGGAGGGCAAGCGCATCCCGGAGGAGGCGCGGGCGAACGAAATCGCGCGGAAGGTGCGGGGAAAGCCCGCGCGGGTGGAGAGCGCGGAGCGTGTGGAAAAGCGCGACCCCGCGCCTCAGCTCTACGACCTGACGGCTTTGCAGCGCGAGGGGAGCAGCCTTCTGGGCTTTACGGCGGAGCGAACGCTCAAAACGGCGCAAAACCTGTATGAGAAGCGTAAGCTCATCACCTACCCGCGAACCGACAGCCGCTATCTCTCCCACGACATGGGCGGCGCGGTGGAAAAGGCGCTCAAAAGCCTGCCCGCTCCCTATGCCGCCCTGGCCGCGCCCGTGCTGGCAAAGCCGCTTCCCCGTCCCAAACGCATCTTTGACGATGCGAAGCTGACCGACCATCATGCCATCATTCCCACGGGGCGCTGTGCGGACCCGGAGGCGCTTTCCCCGGATGAAGCGAAGCTGTTCGACCTGATCGCTCGGCGGCTGATCGCGGCGTTTTATCCGCCCTGCCGCTACGAGACCGTGCGCGTGGTGACGCAAAGCGAGGGCGAAACGTTTCTCTCCACGGGGACGGCGGTGCTGGAGGAGGGCTTCAGGGCCGTGTACCGCGGCATTGGACGGGAGAAAAGCGAGGAGGCGCCCCTGCCCGCCCTCAGGGAAGGCGACGCGCGAACGGTCAGGGGCGCGAGGGTTAAAGGCGAAAAGACCAAGCCGCCCAAGGAGCATACCGACGCCTCGCTGCTTATGCAGATGGAGCACGCGGGGCGACAGATCGAGGACGAGGTCCTGCGCGAGCAGATGAAGGGCTGCTCGCTTGGCACGCCCGCCACGCGCGCGGCCATCATCGAACGGCTGATCGACGTGGGCTATGCGCGCCGCAAGGGGCGTCAGATCCTGGCCACGGACAAGGGCGTGCGGCTGATTGAGGCCGTGCCCCCGCAGATCGCATCGCCCGAGACGACGGGCCGCTGGGAGCAGGCGCTGGAGGACATCGCCCGCGGCGGAGGCGACTGCGGCCGCTTCATGGCGGGCATCCGCCGCCTGGCGGCGTTTCTGACCGATTACGCCGCCAAATCCGCTCCCGACGTGGCCTTTGAGAAGGAGGAGCGCCGGGGCAAGGGCCGCAGGCGCGCAGCGGCCAGGTCGCTGGACATCCCCTGCCCGGTATGCGGCAGGGGGCGGGTGGTGGAGAATGAAAAGGCCTTCGGCTGCTCGCGCTGGCGCGAGGGCTGCCGCTTCACCCTGTGGAAAAACGCCGTCTCCGGCGCGGGCGGCCCGGAATTGACGGAGAGAATCGTGCGCGCGCTGCTGGAGGCCCCGGACGGCGAGATACGCGGCTCCACGGGCACGCTTTGCTATCATGAGGGCATGCTGGGCTTCACGCCCAAAGGAAAATAAAAGGAGGAAGCGAGATGCGGCATATTCTGTGCTACGGGGATTCCAACACCTGGGGTTACACGCCCGGGACGGGCGTGCGCTTTTCTCCGCAGGTGCGCTGGCCGGGCGTGGTCCGCCGCCTGCTGGGCGAGGGCTGGGAGGTGCTGGAGGAGGGGCTCAACGGCCGCACGACCGTTTACGACAATCCCATGAGCGATGGGCGCGACGGGGGCGCCTACCTGCTGCCCTGCCTGCTGACGCACAAGCCGCTGGACCTGGTGGTGCTGATGCTGGGGACCAACGACCTGCGCTTCACCGACGCCTGGGGCGCGGCGGAGGGCGCGGCGGCGCTGGTCAAGAAGATCCGCCTCTACAGCCATCTGGAGGAAAGCTCGCCCATCTTCCCCGAAGGGCCGCGGATTCTGCTGATCTCGCCCATCCGCGTCCATCCCGTCCTCAGGGAGCGGGAGGTCATCTACCACTGGCGCGAGTACCCGGCCAAGTCCGAGGCCTTTTCCCAGGCCTACGCCGCGGTGGCGCGCGAGCTGGGCGTGGACTTCCTGGACGCCGCGGACTATGCCGGTCCGTCGGAAACGGACGGATTGCACATGGAGGCCGCGGACCATGCCGCGCTGGGCGAGGCGGTCGCCGGCAAGATCCGGGAGATTTTCGCGGACGGCTTGAAATAACGCCATGATCTGACGAAAGGTTTTTTTGATGCAGCCGGGTTTCAATCAAAACCCCTTGACAGACGGCGCAAAATGCGGTATGCTTGTTCGGCTGTCAGGTCAAAAGGGTTGACGGCGAAAGGAGCGGGCCGTGAACACGCAGGAAAGCGCCCGGCCGGAACGGCTGGAAAAGAGCGTTGAAATCGGCACCCTGTGCGCCTTTTACGGCGGGCTGCTGACGCAGCGGCAGCAGGAGATGCTCTATCTGTACTATGAGGAGGACCTCTCGCTGGGCGAGATCGCCGAGCAGTTCGGGGTCAGCCGGCAGAACGTGCATGAGCTCATCACCCGTTCGGTGGACAAGCTCAGGCGCTACGAGGCCGCCCTGGGCGGCGCGGGCCGCATGGCCCAGACGGTGCGCCGGCTGGAGCGCGTGCTGTCCCTGATGGGGCAGGCGCAGGAGGGCGCGCTGCCGGCGGAAACCAAAAAACGGCTGGACGAAGCTGCCGCGCTGGTCAGGCAGGTCATCGCCCAGCAGGAAGGGGAGGAGAGAAGCCATGGCCTTTGAGGGACTGAGTCAGAAGCTGTCCTCGGCGCTCTCCAAGCTGACGGGACGCGGCAAGCTGACCGAGCAGGCCGTCCGCGAGGGCAT
>CALVKX010000185.1 GCA_944333375.1 uncultured Eubacteriales bacterium | reverse complement strand
GCCACCTTCGGTGGCAACAGCCCACAGGGCTGGCGCTTCCCTCCGCGCCACAGGGCACACGCTTCCCTCCGTTCCCTCCGAGCTGTATTCCGAATCCAGCGACATGTGCGGTGGATTCGGAAGCCTTGCGCAGCAAGGTTTCCCTGCGCGTTTCCCCGGCCGCGCTGAAAGCGCAGGGGAAACGTGTCCTGTCGGAAAAGATCGCCGCAGGCGAGCTTTTTCGACAAGCTGTGCAGGCCCGCCTGGCGCGCGACGCCGGGCGGGCCGTTTTGCTCCCACGAATTGCATCGGCCAAAACCTTGACAGCCGCTGCACAGGGGTTATAATAGGGGTTAGCGCCTGGGCGCTGAAAGATTTAGCTTTCCTGTGGACGCAGGAAGATGTGGAGGAAGAAGCGTATGAAGGTACAAATGAACCTGTCCGGGAATCTCAAGGATAAGCCGGCCGATGAGAGCAAGCTGGGCTTTGGCCACATCTTCACCGACCATATGCTCATGATTAACTACACCGACGGCAGGGGCTGGCATGACGCCCGCATCGTGCCCTACGGCAACCTTTCGCTGGACCCCGCCTGCCAGGTGCTGCACTACGGCCAGGAGATCTTTGAGGGCCTCAAGTGCTACCGCACCCCGCAGGGCGGCTTCAACCTCTTCCGTCCCCGCGCCAATTTTGAGCGCTTCGCCCGCAGCGCCGAGCGCATGGGCATGGCGCCCCTGCCCGTGGAGGACGGCCTGGAGACGCTGATGGCGCTTCTGGACGTCGAAAAGGAGTGGACGCCCCATCAGGAGGGCACCTCGCTCTACATCCGTCCCACGATGATCGCCACCGACAACCACCTGGGGGTCTCCACCTCCAGCACCTATCTGTACTATGTCATTCTTTCGCCTTCCGGCGCGTACTACGCCTCGGGCCTGGCCCCGGTGGGCATCTATGTGGAGGACTCCTACGTGCGCGCCGTGCGCGGCGGCATCGGCTTTGCCAAGACCGGCGGCAACTACGCGGCGAGCATCCTGGCGGGCATGAACGCCAAGCACAGCGGCTACGCGCAGGTGCTGTGGCTGGACGGCGTGCATCAGCGCTATATCGAGGAAGTCGGCGCGATGAACATGATGTTTGTCTATGAGGACCGCAAAATCGTCACGCCCGTCCTCAACGGCAGCATCCTCCCCGGCATCACCCGCGACAGCGTGCTCAAGCTGGGCAAGCACCTGGGCTATGAGACCGAGGAGGCCCGCATGGACATCCATGACGTCATCAGCGACATCAAGGCCGGTCGGGTGACCGAGGCCTTCGGCACCGGTACCGCCGCGGTGGTTTCGCCCGTCAACAAGATCCGCTTCCAGGGCGAGGAGATCGGCATCGGCGACGGCGGCATCGGCCACATCACACAGCAGCTTTACGACGTGCTCACGGGCATCCAGTTTGGCAAGACCGACGATCCCATGGGCTGGGTCGTCCATCTGAAATAAAAACGCCTGAGCAGAGGGGAAAGGGGGGCGCCGTGTGCTCAGAGAGGTGACCCTTCATGCCGATTGGTGCGAAATGACCATGAGCATGATGCGTGAAAAACAATTTGAGGCATGCGAGCGCCGCCTTTTTGCCCATCCGGGCGTGGGCCTGTTTGCGCCGGAAGCCACCGAGGCGGACGCGCAGGCGCTGCTGGCGGGGTCGTTTGACGACGTGGGCGGCAGGAGCCGCCATACGCTGGCGACGCTGGAGACGCTGCGCGCGGCGGTGCGCGAGCGCCTGCCGCTGGAGGCGCTGTATATCAGCGCGGGCGAGATGCAGCTGGTGGAGCGCCTGCTCATCAACGACGGCGAGCTGCTTTTGAGCGACTGGGACGACCTGGGCGCGGCGGAGGCGCTGGTCAGCCGTCTGTGGTGCAGCTTCCATGCCGACGGCGACGACTGGACGCTGCTTCTGCCCCGGGCGCTGCACGACCCGCTGGCGCGCGCCATCGGCGCGGAGGAAGCGCCTGCGGCGCGGGAGCGGCTTTTGCGCTATGACGCGACGATTCACGGGCTGCTCTACATCGCGGGGCTTTTGCACTCCGCGCAGCCCATCGGCTTTTTCATGCATGACGTCATGCGCGAGGAAAGCCCGCGCGCCATGCAGATCGCGCGCCGGTATCTCCAGGCGTCCTTTGAATATGTGACCGACGCCAACGGCGACCTCATCCTGCTGCACCCCGGCCTGGCCGATCCCTACCGGCTGGTGGGCAGCGAGCGCGCGGATGGCGGCATCTTCACGCTGGAATTGTCCCAGGAGATGATCGCGGGCGGCATGAACGGCATCCTGCCGGAGGAGGAGCCGCTCAATGAGGCGCTGTGCGGCGCGCTGAGCGGCGCCCTACGTCCTGAATACGAGCTGGGCGAGGCCGCCGAGGACCTGCGCATGCTGGCCAAGCAGGGCGTGAGCCTCAAGGAGATGGAGAGCGTGATGTCCTCGATGCTGGCGGTTCTGCCTACCCGGGCGATGAAGGACGCGCTGGAGCGGCTCTACCTGTGCACCCCGCACTGGATGGGGCTGCGCGCGGCGCTGGCGCACTGATGCCATGAGACGCTACACCTTTACCGTGGAGGAAAAGGCGCGAGGCAGCCGGCTTTTGGCCTATGCGGGCCGGATGCTGCCGCAGGTCCCGGCCTATGCGCTGCGCGCGGCGTTTCAGAAGCGGGACGTCAGGGTGGACGGCCGCCGCGTGGATTTGTCGGCCATGGCCGAGCCGGGGACCGAGGTTTGCATCTATACGGACGAGGCACGGGAGAAAACCGTGCCCGTGATCTATCAGGATGAAAATGTGCTGGTGGTCTTCAAGCCCGCCGGCGTGAGCTGCGAGCCGGACCGCAAGGGCGGCCGGACGCTTCCGGAGCTCCTGGCGGGACAGACCGGGCCGGAGGGGCGAGAGCCGCTTTTGTGCCACCGGCTGGACAACCCCACCGAGGGACTTGTTTTGCTTGCCAAAACGCCGGAAATGCAGCTCGCCGCCCAGGAGGCCTTCCGCCGGGGCGAGGTGCGAAAGGAATATATCTGCCTGGTGCGCGGCACGCCCCAGCCCGGGCACGCGGTGCTCAGCGCCTGGCTGCTCAAGGACGCGCTTCACGCGCGGGTGCGGGTGCTGGGAAAAGAGGCGCCGGGCGCCAAGCGGATCGTGACGGAGTACGACGTGCTCTCCCCCGGGACGTGCGCCCGGCTGCGCGTGCGGCTGCACACGGGGCGCACACATCAGATCCGGGCACACATGGCCTTTGTCGGCCATCCGCTTTTGGGCGATGACCAGTACGGCGACCGGGCCTTCAACCGCAGTCTGAAGGCTCGCGGCCTGATGCTGTGCGCCGCCTCCCTGTCGCTGGAGACGGCCGGGCCGCTGGCCTATCTGAACGGGCGGACGTTTACGGTCAGGCCCTCGTTTGATAAGGGGTGAAGGAGATGGCTGCCGTTTCGCTGATCGCTCTGGACATGGACGGCACGCTGCTGGATTCTCAAATGCGCATCACACGGGAAACCCTTCGCGCCCTGCGTGACGCGTCGGAGGCGGGCATCCGCCTGGCCATCTGTAGCGGCCGTCTGGCCGGGGACATCGCCATGTTTCTGGACGAGGCAGGGCTGGAGGACTGCGCGATCCTGTCGCTCAACGGCGCCTATTGCCTCGGCGCCCCCGGCTCGGAGGCCTATGCCGACGTCCGGCTTTGGGACGCCACGCTGGAGGCGGCGGTGCGCATCCTGAGGGAGGCGCGGTTTCCCTTCGGCTGCTTTGCGGGAAACCGCCTGGCCGTCATGGAGGGCAGCTTCGCGGTGGACGGCGAGTTCTGGGGCACGCATTTCCACGGCCGCTTCGCCCCGGAGTGCCTGCATGGGACGGCGGGGCTTGAGCGCCTGCGCGCAGAGGGCGTAAACAAGCTGCTGTGCATGGCCGGGGACGAGGCCGCTTTGATGAGGGCGCGGCATGCGCTGTGTGAGCTGCCGGGGCTGGAGGTGACCAGCTCGTGGAATTTGAACCTGGAGCTGATGCCCGCGGGGGTGGACAAGGGCGGGGCCCTCGCCGCGCTGGCGCGCAAGCTGGGAATCGGCCCGGAACGGGTGATGGCGCTGGGCGACTATGACAACGACGCGGGCATGCTGGCCTACGCGGGCGTGAGCGTGGCCATGGGCAACGCCAGCCCGCGCGCACGCGCGGCGGCCAAATATGTGACCCTTGGAAACGACGAGGACGGCGTGGCCCTGGCCATCCGCCGCTACGCCCTCTCCTGACCGGCCCTTCGGCCGGTTCAGGCTGCTGACAAAGTGCGGGGTGCAGGGGGATCATCCCCCTGCCGGGGTTTGGGGCAGAGCCCCAAAGCCTT
>CALVKX010000184.1 GCA_944333375.1 uncultured Eubacteriales bacterium | reverse complement strand
AAGTCCAACTTGCACCCCATTCATTTGTTTCTGCATATCCTTCCTGTTTTCCTGCTCACATGACAATCTTTTCACAAATTTTTGGCGCCGGTTTCCGCCTGCGGATTTTCCCCGGCGAGAAAGGCGTCGATCAGCGCGCAGGCCTCCCCCACGGGATCGGCCGTCATGTCCAGCCAGTGGATGGCGCCGTCGCGCCTCAGCCACGTCATCTGCCGCTTGGCAAACTGCTTGATGGCCGTGGAAAGGAGCGTGCGCATCTCCTCCAGGGAGGCGATCTCCCCTTTCAGATAGCGGGTGATGAAGCGGTATTCCAGGCCGAGCTTGATTAAGAACGTCTCGCTCACGCCCCGCTGAAGCAGGCCGCGCACCTCCTCGATCATGCCCTCCTCAAGCCGCCGGTCCAGCCGCTCGTCGATGCGCCTGCGAAGCGTCTCCCGATCCCAGGTGACGCCCAGGCGCAGCGTCTCGTAGCGCGGGTTTCGCCCGGGGACGACATCGTCGCCGTCGTGGAGCTTCTCCAGGAGGCGCATGACGCGGTTGCGGTTGCGCCTTTCCACCTCCACGCCCGGAACGGCCTCAACCAGCATGGCATAGAGCTCTTCGGTGCTTCGCTTCTCCAGTTCCGCGCGGTAGGCCAGATCCGGCATGCGGTTTGACAGCTCATAGCCGTCCGCCACCGAATCCACGTACAGGCCCGTGCCGCCCACCAAAAAAGGCGGCTTTCCGCGCGCCAGAATGTCATCAATGGCCTCGTACGCCATGCGCTGGAAATCCGCCATGGAAAAAAAATCGCCCGCGTCGCACACATCGATCAAATGGTGTCGGACGCCGCGCATCTCCTCCGGCGTGATCTTGCCGCTTCCCAGGTCCAGCCCGCGGAATACCTGCCGCGAGTCCGCCGAAACAACCTCCCCGCCGTAGCGAAGCGCCAGCTCCACCCCCAGGCCGCTCTTGCCCGAGGCGTTGGTGCCCGCGATCACAATCAGCTTTGGCAGCATGTCCTCTCCCCCGTTCATTTTTCCTTCTGATAGGCGATACGCTCCGTACCGTCCTCCACCCAGATGATGCCGCAGCGCTCAAAGCCGTTGCGCTCGAAGGCCCGGCGCATGGGCAGATTGCGCTCATGGGTATCGCCGCGCAGGTTGGGGTAGCGCTCAAACGCCCACGCCACAATCAGGTCCATCATGCCGGGCCGCGCCCCTGAGGAAGCCACGCGATGCAGCGTGGCATAGGGCCGGCCGTTTTTCCATGCGCCTTCGATGCGGCCGTAGGTGGGGTCCTCGCCGGGGATGAGGGCGAAGGCCGCGTACAGGCGGCCTTCCTCCTCACACACATGGCACCAGCCCCTGGCGATGTCCGCCTCGACCTTTTCGCGCGCGGGATATCCGCCCGCCCACTGACCCGGGTTGCCGCTCAGGGCCATAAACGCCCTTGCGCCCGCATAGAGGGCGAGAATATTCTCCAGATCCGCCGGGGAGGCGGGCCGAATCCGCATGCCGGCCGCCCCCTTTCAACCCTGCTCCACGGGGATGCCAAACAGGCGGCAGGCGTTGCGCGCCGCCGTATCGGCCAGTTCCTCCGTGCTCACGCCGCGAAGCTGCGCCACCATCTCCGCCACGTAGTATACAAAAGCGGGCTCGTTGCGCTTGCCGCGCATGGGTACGGGGGCCAGGTAGGGGCTGTCGGTTTCCACCAGCAGGCGGTCCGCAGGACAGAAGCGCGCGGCCTCCTGCAACTTGTTCGCTTTTTTGAAGGTGACCGGCCCCGCAAAGGATAGATAGAATCCCAGATCGAGGTATTCCCGCGCGCTTTCCACGCTGCCGCTGTAGCAGTGCATCACGCCCGCCGGGAGCTTCCCGCGGCGCTGGCGGAGCACTTCCAGCATGTCGCCGTGCGCATCGCGCACATGGAACACCGCCGGCACGTTCATCCGCCGGGCCAGGTCCAGCTGGCGAATGAGCACCTCGCGCTGCTTCTCACGGGGAGAGAGGTCGTAGAAATAATCCAGGCCAATCTCCCCCACGGCCACCACACGCGGTTGCACGAGCATCCGTTCCAGCTCGGCTTCCGTTTCATCCGTCCAGGTCCTGGCCTCGTGCGGGTGCACGCCCACCGCGCCGTACACGCCCTCATGCTTCCTGGCCAGCGCCACGATATGGCGGCTGGTTTCCAGGTCGCTGCCCGCAAGCACGCAGCGCCTGACGCCGGCCTGCGCCATGCGCTGCATCACCTGCGGAAGATCGTTCTGAAAATTCTCGCTCTCCAGATGACAATGCGAATCAAACAGGTTCATCGGATATCCGCTCCATCCTCCACGCCGGGTTCGACGGTGACCAGTTTCAACGTTTTATCCTGCGCGTCGGAGGCGCAGAGAATCATGCCCTCGCTGCGGATTCCGCGCAGTTTTGCGGGCTTGAGGTTGCTGACCAGAACCACCTGCTTGTCCACCATCTCCTCGGGCGAATAGGCCTTGGCGATGCCGCTGACAACGGTGCGCTCGGGCTCGTCCGGGCCAAGGCGCAGCGTGAGCTTGAGGAGCTTGTCGCTGCCTTCCACCTTTTCGGCGGTCAGCACCCGCGCGACGCGCAGCCTGACGCGGCCAAAGTCGTCGATGGTGATCGTGCCGTCCTCCTGAGCGGCGGGCGCCTTTTCGGGGGCGGGTTTCTTCTGGGGCTGCGCAGGAGACGTGGGCACGATGTCGGCCAGCTCCTTTTTGATGTCGATGCGCGGGAAGAGCGCCTCGCCCTTCTGTACCTTGCCGCCCGCGGGCAGCACGCCGAAACGGGACGCGGTCTCAAAGGCGCACAGCGCCGGATCGCTCACGCCAAGCTGCTCAAAGATGCGCGCGGGCGTGCGGGGCATGGTGGGCGCGATGAGGATGGCCACGATGCGGATGCACTCGCACAGCACGTACATCACGGTCTTGAGGCGTTCTTTTCCCTCCTCGCTCTTGATGAGCACCCAGGGCATGTTCTGGTCGATGTAGCGGTTGCACTCGCCGATGAGCTGCCAGATATCCTGAAGCGCCACGGAGAACTGCAGCTCGTTCATGTGCTTTTGCACCCGCGCGGGCGTGCCCTCCGCCAGGGCGATGAGCAGGCGGTCGGCGTCGTTCCATTCGCCGTGGACGGGCACCACGCCGTCAAAATACTTCTCCACCATGGCGACCGTGCGGCTGACCAGGTTGCCCAGGTCGTTGGCCAGATCGGCGTTGATGCGGGTGAGCAGCGCCTCATAGCTGAACTGCCCGTCGCTTCCGAAGGGCACCTCGCGCATGAGGAAGTAGCGGATGGCGTCGCTGCCGTAGCGGCCGCACAGCACCACCGGGTCCACCACGTTGCCCAGGGACTTGGACATCTTCATCCCGTCCAGCACCAGCCAGCCGTGGCCAAACACCTGCTTGGGCAGCGGCAGGCCCAGGGCGTGCAGGATGATGGGCCACGTGATGGTGTGGAAGCGGATGATGTCCTTGCCGATCAGGTGGATGTCGGCGGGCCAGTACTTTTGGTACAGGCTGTCGTCGGCGCTGGCGTAGCCCAAAGCGGTGATGTAGTTGGTCAGGGCGTCCAGCCACACGTACACGGTGTGCTTTTCGTCAAAGTCCACCGGCACGCCCCACTTGATGGAGGTGCGGCTGACGCACAGGTCCTGCAGGCCGGGCCTGAGGAAGTTGTTGAGCATTTCGTTGCGGCGGCTGGCGGGCTGAATGAAGTCGGGATGCTGCTCGATATAGTCGATCATCCACTGCTGGTATTTGCCCGCCCGGAAGAAGTAGGCTTCCTCGTTGGTCTTTTCCACGGGGCGGCCGCAGTCCGGGCAGCAGCCGTCCTTGAGCTGCATCTCGGTAAAGAAGCTCTCGCAGGGGGTGCAGTACCAGCCCTCGTAGCTGCCCTTGTAGATGTCGCCCTGCTCATAGAGCTTGCGGAAAATCTTCTGCACCGCCTTGACATGCCGCTCGTCGGAGGTGCGGATGAAGTCGTCGTAATCGACGTCCATCAGCTTCCACAGCTCCTTGATGCCGCGGACGATCTCGTCCACATAGGCCTGCGGGGTGACGCCCTTTTCCATGGCCTTGCGCTCGATTTTCTGCCCGTGCTCGTCCGTGCCGGTCAGAAAATACGTATCAAAGCCCTGCTGCTTTTTGAAACGCGCCATGGTATCGGCGGCGGTGCTGCAATAGGCGTGCCCGATGTGCAGGTTGTCGCTGGGGTAGTAGATAGGTGTAGTGATGTAGAAGGTCTCCTTGCCGGGCATGTCCGTATCCCCCTCCTTGCTGTGAATGAAAAAAGCCGCGCCCCGTCAGAAAAGGGGCGGGCCTGGCCCGCGGTACCACCCTTGGTTTATCGCTTACGATCCTTTATGATCGCAGGCCTGTAACGGTGCCGTCCGCCCCGCCCTACCTGTCGGACGGAGAAGCTCCCGGGCCATGTTCCCGC
>CALVKX010000183.1 GCA_944333375.1 uncultured Eubacteriales bacterium | reverse complement strand
GGCGTGCCGGCGGCGGGCAGCGTGCCGCCCTGACCCATGAACTGGGAGGTGGCGTTGGCCTGCGCCTCGCTCAGGCCGCTCTCGCGGATGGCGTCGATGTCCTTCTGGCTGTAGACCACATAGTAGCGGAACTCGGGCGCAAAGACGATCTCGACCGTGATGCCCTCCTCCTCGGTGCCGCTCTGGTTGGTGTTGCCCCAGAGGTTGCCCTCGGTGGTCACCATGGTCTGGTCGGTCGTCAGGGCCAGCGCGGAGAGGATGGCCTTCTGATCGGCGGTCAGGTCGTCGTTGCGGATGAGGTTGGGGATCTGGGAGATGTGGACCATCGGCAGGGTGCCCATCATGTAGGTGGCGCCGCCCGCGGAGATGCCCATCTGGATGCCGGTGCCGTCGTTGACGATGTCGCCGATGGTGCACACGGTGGAGCCCAGGTACTCGTTCATCATCTCGTCGTTGCCCAGGAAGCCGCCGGTGGCGAGGATGACGGACTTGCCATAGATCTCATAGCGGGTGCCGTCATAGTACTCGGCGTTGACGCCGATGGCCTTGCCGTCCTCATCGAAGATCAGGCTGGTGGCGGTCAGCTCGGTCATGTACTGGTTCTTGTCGTTCATGGCGTTGGCGATGTCCAGCGCGCGGGTGAACTGGAAGGTCTTGTTGGGGCCCAGCACGTTCCAGGAGGTGTTGTCCTCGTCGGCGGAGTAGACGCACCAAAGCTGCGTCCACTCGGGCACCACGAAGCTGCCCAGCAGGCCCAGCCCCTCAAACTCGAAGCCGAAGTTCTCCACGTAGTAATCCAGCGCGGAGCCGGACTGGTAGACGGCCTTTTGGATGACGTCCGCCTTCTCCTCGCTGCCCACGTACTCGATCCAGGTGTTGTAGACGGCGTCCTCGTCGATGTAGTCCTCGCCGTCGGTGAACTTTTCCTTGAGGTACTCGCTGTTAAGGGCCATGGGGCCGTAGGTGCAAACCGAGTTGCCGCCGATCTTGCCGGCCGCCTCGATGCCAAAGACCGTGGCGCCGTGATCGGCCGCCGCGCAGTAGGACAGCACGCCCGAGCCGCCCATGCCCACGACGATCACGTCGTAGCCCTCCAGGCGCACGGTGTCGGTCTTCTTCTCGATCGCTTCATGCCACTGGGCGCTGTTGCCGCCCGCGGCGTCGATGGCCGCCGCGACGCAGCTCTTGATGGCGTTGGAGGACGTGGTCGCGCCGGTGATGGCGTCCACGGCCAGGGACTGGCTCTCCAGGATGCGCGGGATGAGCAGCTCCTCGGCGTTGGCGAACCATTCGCCCGTGGCGCTGTCGCTCTCCTCCACGACCTCGATGGACTTGATCGCGCCGTCCTCGAACGTGACGTCGCACGCCATCTGGCACAGGAAGCCGAAGCTGGGCGCCGTGCCGGTATAGGTGCCGTCGGCCACGGGCGCCTTCTCGCCCGCCGCGCCGCTGGCGGCGGCCAGGCACTCGGTCAGGGCCACGCGCGCCGCGTTGCTGGTGACCGTCGCGCCGCTCACGCCGTCGATCTGCGCGCCCTGCGCCTCCAGGATCTGCGCGGCCAGCTTGTCGCCCGCGGCCGCGCCGATGCCCTCGGTCTCGCCCGAGACGTCCAAAGTGACGGCGGTGATGGACGATTCATCCACGGTGACGGTCACCGTCACGTCGCTGTGGAAGCCCGCCGACGAAGCGCTGTAGGTTCCCGGCGTATACGCCGCGCCCTCCGCCAGCCCGGCGGCACTGAGGCACATCGCAAGCGCCAGCACAAGGGAAAAGACCTTTTTCATATGCAGGATAACCTCCTTTTTTCAAGCTCCGGGGAGCATGGATTCATATAAATTATAATCTTTTCCAGCATTTTTTCAAGTTTTTTCCCAATCGTCCCGCACGCGGACCTCCGCGCCTGCGCCGCCTGTCTCCCTGCGGTACGCCATGGGCGACACCCCGAAGCGCGCACGAAAGCGGCGGCTGAAGTGCTCCGTGTCCTCGTAGCCGAGCTGCCGCGCGATCTCCCCGATGGGCATGCCCTGTCGAAGCAGGCGTTTGGCGTGGTTCATGCGGGTCTGAAAGAGGTAGTCCTTGAAGTTTTGCCCCGTCTTTTCCTTGAAGATCATGCTGATATAGGAGGGGCTCATGTTCAGCGTGTCCGCCACCTGCGAAAGCGAGGCGTTGCGCAAGTCGGCGTGGATGGCCGAGCGGATGCTCTGCACCAGGCGGCTGCTTCCGCTGCTGCCCACCCGCTCCAGCAGCGCGCTGTAAAGCCTGGCAAACTGGCCCATCATCTCCCGAAGCTGCGCCCAGTCGCGGCAGGCGCTGTAAAAGTCCAGATGCAGGTAACGCTCCAGATTCGCCTCCAGACCCAGGCCGGGGATATAGCCGGCGCCCAGAAGCTCCGTCACCAGCCCGGCGCACATGAGCTGGCGCATGGACAGCGGGCCGTCGATGCGCTCAAGCTGGGCAAGAAAGGTGTTTATCAGGTGCGTCAACTGCTGGTCGTCGGGCACCAGGGTGTAAAAGTCCATCATGCGCCGCGTGTCCTGACGCAGGCGGAAGGCGGCCTCCAGGCGGTTTTCCTCGCCCGCGCCGTCCGGCTCGTCGTCGTCGAAGCAAACGGCGTGCCCGTCCGCCAGGTACGAGCGCCACACCGCCATGCCCGCCGTGCGGTAGGACTGGTGCACCTGCGCCAGCGTCTCGCACCGCCGGCCAACGCCCACCGCCACCGGATGGGCCAGCGCGGAGGTCAGCTCACCCGCCAGGCGCTCCAGCCAGCGCGCGTCGGCGTCTGAAAAATCGCACAGCAGCAGCGTCGCCTGCGCGCCCTCGGCGCGGATGAGGTAGCTGGGCGCGGCGCGGCTGACCAGCGCTTGCTCTATCGCCGGGCGCAGGGAGGGGGCGCCGTCTCCGCCAGGTGCCCCCACCACCGCCAGGCGCAGCGCGCAGTAGTCTCCCGTTTCCGCGGCGATGCGCTCCGCACCCCGGTAGGGTGCGTCCAGAAGCATGTGGTTGTGCAGATCCACCAGCAGGCTCTCCAGCCGGTCGGTGGTGTGGCGGATGCGCTCGTCCTGCTCGCGCTGTACGTCCTCCAGGACCGAGCGCACGTAGGCCACCATCTCGGCGTGGTTGACGGGCTTGAGCATATAGCGAAGCGCGCCCAGCTCAATGGCGGAGCGCGCGGCCTGGAAATCCTCGTAGCCGCTGATAATCATGATGCGGCAGCGCGGGTAGCGCTCGCGGATGCGCTGGCTGAGCTCGATGCCGTCCATGAGCGGCATGTTGACATCGGTGATAAGCAGGTCGGGCGCGTTGGCCTCCTCCCGCACCAGCTCCAGGGCGGAGCGGCCGTTGTCGGCCGAGATCACCTCAACCTGCGCGATGTTCTGGCTCAGCAGGCGCGTCAGCCCCTCCACCACAAACGTCTCGTCATCCGCGATCAGAATTCTCATCCGGCGTCTCCTCCTTCCTCAATGGTCGCGCCCTCCTCCGCGGGATAGCGAAGAATCGCGATCACGCCGCCGTCGGGATGGTTTCGGATCTGGAGGCTTCCCTTCTCCTCATAGAGAACGGCCAGCCGCTGGCGGATGTTGCGCAGGCCGTAGCCGGTGCTCTTTTCGGCGCGCTCCTGAAGCAGCGACTCATCAAAGCCCACGCCGTCGTCGCGTACGCTGATGAGCAGAAATCCGTCCTCGAGCGCGCAGGTGATGGTGATGCTGCCCCGGTAATTGCGCGGCCTGAGGCCGTGCACGATGGCGTTTTCCACCAGGGGCTGCACCATGAGCTTGGGCACGCGCAGGGGCAGGAGCTCCCGGGGCGCGTCCAGCTGAAAGCGGATGTTGCGCATGCGGTATTCCTGAATGGTGATGTAGCTTTTGACGTGGTTGAGCTCGTCGCCCAGGGTGAAGCTGTCCTCGCCTTTGTTGAGGCTGAGGCGGAAGAAATCCGAAAGCGAGGCCACAACCTTGCAGATGTCGGAGTTGGAGGCGCCGTAGCCCATCCAGCTAATCATGTCCAGCGTGTTATAGAGAAAATGCGGGTTGATCTGCGCCTGCAGGGCGGTGTAGACCGCCTCCTTCTCCTTGGCCCGCGACTGGCAGAGCTGGTCGGTCAGGCGGCAGACACGGTCGGCCATGTCGTCAAACTCGCGGCAGAGCATGCCGATTTCGTCATGGGCGGCGTCGCCCAGGCGCGCGCCGAAATCCCCGGCGCCGAAGCGGCGCATCGCGCCCGAAAGGTGTGCGACGGGCACCGTGACGCTGCGGGTGAGCAGCCAGGCGATGCCCAGCATCACCAGCGCGATACACACCGCCGCCGAGATGATGACCGGAAACATCCGCTTGAGTCCGAAAAAGATGTGCCGGTACGGGATGGAGAGCGTGAGGCGGCAAGGGGTGTCGCTGATCTCGCCGGGGATGACCCGATAGCTGTCGTCCAGGTGCTCCATGG
>CALVKX010000182.1 GCA_944333375.1 uncultured Eubacteriales bacterium | reverse complement strand
GCCGTCCGCTCATGGCCGGCATGCACCGGCCGGCCCTGTCACGGGAGCGCCCGACCCGCCTTATGGCGCAAAGCGCCTTCACACGGGTAGCTCCGAGGTGATCCGGCGCGCCGCCGCGGCGTCCGGCTCGCATCATCCCCGGACTCGCTTGGCCGCGGTAGGAAGGCGCACCCGTCCTCATCGTAGCCCCTGTCAGGTCTGATAGCACTTTTTTTGCCGCCTGTAAAGGGGCGCGTTCAGCGGTCGTAGGTGCTCATGACCTCCATGTTCAGGTTCAGCAGGTTTTCGCCCTCGCGCAGCTTTCGGGCCATGACCACCAGGCGCAGGTTGTCGTCCGTGCCGGTGCAGGTGGACAGCGTGAGCAGCCGGTCGCCGGGCTCGACGTCCACCGTGCAGTGATACAGGGAACAGGCGCGCGCGGTTTCCACGTAGCTGTTGAAGGCCTCCGCGCTGTCAAAGCGCGAATAGTGCCAGAAGGGCAGGTAATGCGGCTGCCCGGCGCGGATGTCCACCTCCGCCACGGCGAAGATGACATAGCGGCCGTTTTCGTAGAGGGTGTTGAAGTCGATGAAGGCATGCTCGCGGTAAAACTCCGCGCCCTTGACCTTGTATTTCTTGAGCATGCCGAACATCGCGCCCTCCTTCATGTTGTGGCCGTGAATGACCATCTGGGTGGGCACGTGAATGAGGTCGCAGCTTTCGTCCAGAAACAAGGCGCCGGTCACGCTCTCCTGCTGAAGGGCGTTGTGGGTGAGGTAAAAGACGTTGTCGCGCTGGACCACGGGCTCCTCGAGCTCGCCGTCGATCTTGAGCCAGGCCACGATGTCGCGGTTGCGCTCCTGCAATTCGTCAAAAACCGTGGAGACGGAGAGCTTTGGATTATTCGGATAGACGGTGGGCCACAGCTCGGCGGCGGTGAGAACGGCGGCAGGAGTGGCGCTGGGCGGGAGGGCGGCGAAAGCGGCCTTCTCGGGCGAAGGCGTGGGAGAGGGGGTGGGGGTGGGAGCGGCGGAGGGAGCCGCGGAGGCTTCGACCTGGGCGGCCTCGTAGAGCTCGCCCAGCTGAGCCGAGGCGTCGCGCGAGGCGGCGATATCGGTATAATAGCGGACCAGCAGCACGGCGCAAACGACAAACACGCAGGCGCACGCGCCGATAGCCACGTAGACAAGCGGCTTTCGGACGGTTTTTTTCTGCCGCCGCGCGGGTGAACCCGCATAGTGGCCGTGCGGATAATAGCCGGCGCGCCCGGCGGGCTCCCTGTGCTTCAAGCGCATCGCTCCCTTTGGTAAACCGTCAATAAGATTGCCATTATTATAAAGCGGATGGTCTAAAAAGTCAAAGAAAACAACCGGGGCGAATAAGTGGAGGCTTTCCGGCGCACACTGGCCCGGAAAGCATCAGGGAGGCGATTTTGAACATGAATCCACGCAACAGGCAAACCCCGGTCAACCCGCCCGCCCCGGAGGTGGCGGAGCTGGCATCGGCCACGGAGTGCACGGGGCTGATCCCTTCCGCCGTCCGCACCCCCGGACAGGCGCGCAGCTATGCCGATCTTTACGCCATCCACGAGCAAAAGCCCGCGCACGACGCAGAGGAATAGCCCCTCCGCAGGCCGCGCCGCACCGCGCGGCCTGCGCGCAAAAAACGGAGGTTTGGATTTTTCTGTTGACAAATCGGGAAAGGTCGTGTATACTTTCAAATCGTTCCGTAGGGGCATGGTGTAATGGTAACACGTGGGTCTCCAAAACCTTTGTTGAGGGTTCGAATCCTTCTGCCCCTGCCAGGTGGGCTGTCTAGCTTCGTGCAGACGGTTCACTTTTTTTGTGCCCGCGCGGCCAGCGTCAGGCCCTCAAACAGCGCCCGCGCGGCGGGATCGGCGGCGCACATGCGCTCCGGGTGCCACTGTACGCCCAGAAAAAAGGGCAGGGATGCGTGTTCCACGGCCTCGATCACGCCGTCGGGGGCTTCGGCGCTGACGCGCAGGGCGCCGCCCGGCTCCTGGACCGCCTGGTGATGGAAGGAGTTGACGGGCAGCTCGCGGCACGCGACCAGGCGCGCAAGCAGCGTGCCCGTTTCTATGCGAACCGTATGGCTAGGGTAGCGGCCCGGCGCGGTCTGACGATGGGCGATGGGCGGCTCGCCCTCCGCCGTACGGTACTGGCTGGGCAGGTCCTGCCACAATGAGCCACCCAGCGCCGCCGCCATCACCTGCGCGCCCCGGCAGATGCCCAGCGTGGGCAGACCGCGCTGCGCCGCCAGGCGCACCAGGCGCGTTTCAAAGGCGTCGCGCAGGGGGTTGACCTCGCCCAGCGCCTCGATGGGCTGCTGGCCAAAGAGCGCGGGGGAGACGTCGTTTCCCCCGGCCAGCAGCAGGCCGTCCAGGCGGGAAAGGCAGCTTTCCAGCATCGCCCCGTCCATGTCGGGGCTCAGCAGCACAGGCGCGCCGCCCGCGGCGATGATCGCCCGCAGATAGTCCCGCAAAATGAAGTGGCGCGTCTCCTGGGCGTCAATGCTTCCCGATACGCCGATGAGCGGATAAGCCTCCATAGTTCCCGCCGCCTTTCCTTTCGTTTTTCCGGCACAGGGTTTCAAGACGGAACACCTCTTTTCCTGCCTGACTTTGGAAGAAGATGCGCCCGGGCGCGAAAAAAGAAGCGGCCGTTGGCAAACGGCCGCCTCCCTTCTATGAAGCCCGGTGCGCGGTTACTGCTGGCCGCCGCTCATGGCGCGCTCGGCGTTTTCGATCAGGCGCTTGACCATGTAGCCGCCGATGTAGCCCGCCTGACGGCTGGGCAGATCGCCGTTGTAGCCCTGCTTGAGGTTGATGCCAAGCTCGTTGGCGATCTCAAACTTCATGTTGTTCAGGGCCTGCTTGGCCTCGGGGACCATGGTGCGGTTGGAGCCGGTGGTGGTGTTTTGCTGATTCTGATACATTTTTCCTTCACCTCATCAATGATTTGCGCCTCAGCGCGCGGTGTTGCCTGCCTGGGAAGCCATCTGGCGCTCAGCCTGCTCGATCAGGCGCTTGACCATGTAGCCGCCCACATAGCCGTTTTCCTTGGAGCTAAGGTCACCGTTGTAGCCCTGCTTGAAATTGATGCCCAATTCCTTGGCGATCTCATATTTCATGCTGTCCAGGGCGGCGCGGGCCTGAGGCGCCTCGGGCCGGCTGCTCTTGCCGGTGCTTTGCCGGTTCACCATCCGTTGTTCACCTCCTCAAGTGGGTTCAACGCTATTTTGACCTTGCGGGCTGAAAATACGCTGTCAAATGTTTTCTTGGAAAAGCAGAAAAAAGCACCTTTGGCGCTTGACAAACGCTGCGGGAAGGATATAATAGATATCGATTCTTTTGGAAACCTATGCCTGAGACAGCGGGTTGGCGGCGCAAGCCCCATAAAACCTTTCCCGCCGAGGTGTAAGGCGGGAGAAATCCCCTGCGACTTGTTCGCCCTTGCGCCTGCAAGGGTTTTCTTTTTGGAATCGCAGATTTTCAAAAAGGAGGTGCAACCCCAATGAGCAAGAACATCGAGCTGAAAAAGCAGGTCGTCAGCGACATCGTGAAGAAGTTCCAGGAAGCGCAGAGCGTGATCGTGGTCAAGTACAGCGGTCTGACTGTGGAGCAGGTGACCGGGCTGCGCGCCCAGTTCCGCGCCAACGGCGTTGAGTACTGCGTGCTGAAGAACACGTTGGTGCGCCGCGCGCTCAAGGAGCTGAACATCGAAGGCCTGGACGAGGTGCTTAACGGGCCGTCGGCTTTCGCCTTCGGCATGAACGACCCCGTCAGCCCCGCCAAGATCATCAACGACTTCATCGTCAAGAAGAAGAGCGACGCCATCGAGATCAAGGCCGGCCTGCTGGGCACCGAGCCCATGAGCATGGAGCAGATCAAGGCCCTGGCCGAGATGCCCAGCCGCGAAGTGCTTCTGGCCCGCCTGGTCGGCAGCCTGCAGAGCAGCATCGCCAGCTTCGTGCGTGTGCTGGACGCCATTGCCAAGAAGGACGCCGAAGCCGCTCCCGAAGCCTGACGGGCTTATCATCCCTTACGCAAGCTAACCGAAAATCGATCATAGAATGGAGGCTATTCACATGACTCACGAGGAATTTATTGCCGAGATTGAGAAAATGACCGTGCTTGAGCTCAACGATCTGGTCAAGGCGCTGGAAGAGAAGTTTGGCGTGTCCGCCGCCGCCGCTGTTGTGGCCGTGCCCGGTGCCGCCGGCGCCGCCGCTCCCGCTGAGGAGGAGAAGACCGAGTTTGACGCCATCCTCAAGGATGCCGGCAGCGAGAAGATCAAGGTCATCAAGGTCGTGCGCGAGCTGACCGGCCTGGGCCTGAAGGAAGCCAAGGAATTCGTGGAGTCCGCTCCCAAGACCATCAAGGAAGCCGCTTCCAAGGAAGAGTGCGAGAAGATCAAGGCCAAGCTGGCCGAGGTCGGCGCGAC
>CALVKX010000181.1 GCA_944333375.1 uncultured Eubacteriales bacterium | reverse complement strand
CCCCGCCCGCCGCGCCGCACCCCCCCGGCCCGCGGCCCGGGGCCTTTCCCCCGCCGCCATCTCCCCCGGCCAGCCCGCCGGACGCCGGCGTGCAGGCGGCCCCGCCGCCCTGCGCGCAGCCCTTCTCTGCGTTCTGGATTGTGATTTCTCTCTCTCTTTCTATGGATTCTTTATGGCTTTGGGTTGCTTTTTCGGAAAAGCAAAAGCTTTCGTTGCTTTCGCCCCGCGGCCGCCCGCCGCGCCTGCCCGCCTCGCTTCGCACCGCGGAAAGCCGCCTTCGCGCCTCGGCCTCGCGCCGCAGGTCGGCCAGCACCAGCGCAAAGAGCATCTGCTCCCTGCCGTTGAGCCGCTCGGCCTGGCCCGTGGCGGCGTAGCGCCACAGGGCCTTGGCAAAGCGCCCGGCCTCCGTGTCGCTCAGAAGCCCCAGCGCCTCGCCCCAGTCCACCTTCGCCTTGAACCAGATGTCCATGCTCATCCCGCTTTCCCCCGACGCACCCGTTTGGTGACACTCGAAGAATACCATAGCCTGCCAGCGGATGTCAACCGTTTGGTGACAATTTTTCCAAAACAGGTTCACAAACGGTGACTTCTGTGGTATACTGTCCCCGGAAAGGAGCGAACGGTATGACCTTTGCACAGACGCTCAAACGCCTGCGCCTTGAGCGCGGGCTTTCACAGGAGGAGCTGGCGCACCGATTGGGCACGTCCCGCCAGGTGGTCAGCCGGTATGAAAGCGGGGCGCGCGTGCCCAAGATCTCCACGGTCGCGGCGTTTGCCAGGGCGCTGGAGGTGCCGCTGTCGGCGCTGACGGGGGAGGAGGAGGACCTGTTTTCGCTGCCCGGCGTGCGGCGCCCCCAGTGGCGGCGGGTGCCGCTTTTGGGCGAG
Organism: uncultured Eubacteriales bacterium; assembly: GCA_944333375.1. The sequence continues at coordinate 3,566 of CALVKX010000181.1, read as the reverse complement.
ATCGCGTGCGGCGAGCCGCTGCTGGCCGAGGAGAACTGCGAGGACTACGTGGATGTGGACGCCTCCGTGCGCTGCGACTTCACCCTGCGCTGCCGCGGGGACAGCATGGAGCCGCGGCTCTACGACGGGGACATCGTGATGATCCGCTGCCAGCCGGACGTGGAGGAGGGGCAGATCGCGGCGGTGCTCATCGGCGGGGAGGCGACGCTCAAGCACGTCTACCACCTGCCCGGCCGCGCGGGCCTTCGCCTGATGCCGGAGAACCCGGCGCACACGCCCATCTTCGTCACCCGCGAAAACGCGGAGGGAGCGCGGATTCTGGGCCGCGCGGTGGCCTACCAGCGCCCGCTTTAAGGCGCAAAAAAAAGGCGCGGCCGCGCCGCGCCCCAGCGTGAAGCTCGCCTGCGGCGAGCTTCAGACTGCTGACAAACACTTTTCGGGAGGTTTGGAGGGCCCGCAGGCCCTCCAAGTGAAATCCGAATCCAGCGACATGTGCGGTGGATTCGGAAGCCTTGCGTAGCAAGGTTTCCTTACGCCGTCCGCCGCCCGGCGAAGCCGTAGGCACCGAAGGGAAGCGCCAGCCCTGTGGGCTGTTGGGCCAAAGGCCCAAAGCGACCCGGAGGTGTGAGCAAATACAAGGGCTGTGCGCGGCAGCGCACAGAACGCCGATATTTGCGAGGGAGTAGGCGGACGGCGCCAATCTGTCGGAAAAGATCGCCGCAGGCGAGCTTTTTCGACACGCTGAAGCTCGCCTGCGGCGAGCTTGCGCCCTATTTCGCCGTCATCTTTTTCAGCGCCCCGCGCACCTGCGGGAAGGCCATCACGACGGCGCAGATCACCAGGTCCACAAACACGAAGGCGTTGTAGCTCACCGAGTAGACAAACGGCGAAAGCCCCGTGCCCTCGGCGTATTCGGCGAAGAACACCACGCCGCTGAGCACATGGCAGACAAAGCGGCCCAGGCCGCCCAGGGCGATGGCCACCAGCCAGCCCCACCTTTCCGGGAGCCTGCGGGCCAGCGCCGCCAGCGCGATGGCCGCGAAGGCCAGCGGGTAGTCCAGCGCCGCCTGCACGGGCGAGACGATCCAGGGGTCCTGAATCATCTGCAAAAAGCCGTAGGCCACGCCGACGGCCAGGCCCGGGCCCAGGCCGTAGCCGTAGGCGAAGGCGATGATGGGCAGGAGCGAGGCCGCGGTGACCGAGCCGCCCTGCGGGAGACGAAAGAGGCGGACGTAGCTGAGCACGAACGCCAGGGCCATGCAGATGGCGGCGTTGGCGAGCATGCGCGCGGTCCATTGCCTGCGCGCCCTCGCGATGCCAAAGAGCACCGCGGCGCAGGCGGCGAGGACGGCCAGCAGGATCCAGTTTGTGGCGCTGATCTCCCCGAAATCAATGCTTCCCGAGAACCACATGAGAACCAACCTCCTTTTTGATGCCGCTCGCCGCCAAAAGGCGCCGCCCCATGAAGGGACGGCGCCAAAAGAGCTGTTATCTGCGCTTCCCTACGGTAGGATTGCCTACATCAGGTTCAAAGGGACCGGCCCAAAGGCCATCTCAGCATTTCTGCGCCCCCAGCGGTTATGCGGTTAGGGGTATGATAGCGCGGCGCGCGAAATTTGTCAAGAAGCGGATTTGATGCTACAATACCCGCGGAGGTGATCGGATGCAAACGTGCTATATCGTCGGCGCGGGCGAGTGGACCGCGCGGGACTTCGCGCCCGTCCCCGGCGACCTGGTCATCGCCGCCGACGGGGGCCTTCGCGCGCTGCAAACGTCGGGCGTGCGGCCCGATCTGCTGGTGGGCGACCTGGATTCCCTGGGCGATTGTCCCCTTCCCGCGGACTTGCCCCTGCTGCGCTTCCCGGTTCGCAAGGACGATACCGACACCGGCCTCGCCCTCGCTGAGGGCCTTCGCCGCGGCTATCGCGCCTTCGCCCTCTACGGCTGCGCCGGGGGCCGCGCCGACCACCTCCTGGCCAACTTCCAGAGCATGGCCGCCGTCAGCCGCCGGGGCGCGTCCGTGCGCCTCGCCGCCCCCGCCTACGACGCCTATGCCGTCACCGACGCCGCCCTCGCCCTCCCCCCGCGCCCCGAGGGCACGCTCGTCAGCGTCTTTTGCCTGGGCGCGATCGCCGAGGGCGTCACCCTCACCGGCCTCTCCTATCCCCTCCGGGACGCCTCCCTCTCCCCCTTCGTCCCCCTCGGCGTCTCCAACCGCCGCACGGCCGATCCCCGCGCCGCCGTCTCCGTGCGCCGCGGCACCCTGCTCGTGCTCCAGCACCTTATGCCCTAGGATATCTTGGCGGCAATTTTCCCCTTGCCATTCCCCTCGTGATGCGGTATCATGAAGGGCACTTTGAAACCGAAAGGATGATTTGTTTATGGCAGACCAGCGCAAGACCCTCGAGGAAATGACCCAGACGCAGGACCCTCCCCGGCGCGACCGCAAGAACTGGGTGGCCTTTGTGGAGAGCGACGCGGTCAACTTCCTCTCCCTGAGCGACATCGAGAAGATGACCCTGGACGACGGCGAGGGCAACAAGGCCAAGCTGACCCGCCGCAAGGACGGCAGCATCTACGTCGAGTGCACCAGCTCCAACGTCCTGTGAGGCGCGCGGCATGAACCACTTCTTCGCCTACCTCGACCGCCTCAAGCTGATCCGGCGCTGGGGCCTGATGCGCAACACCGTCCCCGAAAACGACATGGAGCACAGCATGCAGACGGCGCTGATCGCCCACGGCCTGGCGGTGCTGGGCAAGACGCGCCACCAGCGCGCCATCGACCCCGCGCACGTGGCCGTCCTGGCCCTGTATCACGACGTGGGCGAGGTCATCACCGGCGACCTGCCCACGCCCGTCAAATACAAGACCCCCGGCATCCAGGACGCCTACCGCGCCGTGGAGGCCGACGCGCGATCCCAGCTCATGGACATGCTCCCCGCGGACATGCAGCCCTCCTTCAAGCCCTTCGTGGACCCCGACCAGACCACCTACGAATGGCGCCTGGTCAAGGCCGCCGACCGCATCAGCGCCTACCTCAAGTGCATCGAGGAGGAGAAGATGGGCAACCGCGACTTCACCCACGCCAAGCTCACCATCTACGACAGCATCAACCAAAACCCCCTCCCCGAGGTCCACGAATTCATGCGCGAGTTCGTCCCCTCCTTCAGCCTCACGCCGGACGAGCTGAGCAGGATGTAAGGCGCTTGCCGCAGGCCCGCCCGCGGCGGGCCTCAGACCGTTGAAAAACCCCTGATTTTGGGGAAAGCCGCGTTTCTTGCGCCCTTCGGGCGCTCGCAACGCTCGCGAAAAATGCTGCGGCATAAGGCTTTGGGGCTCTGCCCCAAACCCCGGCAGGGGGATGATCCCCCTGCACCCCGCACTTTGTCAGCAGCCTGAGGCCCGCCCGCGGCGGGCCTGCGCCGTTTCCCCCGAAAAAAAAGCCCCTCCTCTCGCAGATGCCCAAAAAGGCCCTATGATATCAGGGCCTTTCAGCTTGTCGAAAAAGCTCGCCTGCGGCGATCTTTTCCGACAGGACACGTTTCCCCTGCGCTTTCAGCGCGGCC